>CAYZYQ010000025.1:0-24390 GCA_964482645.1 uncultured Lentisphaeraceae bacterium
AGTGCGGGACCCGCCCGCGCGAGAGTAGGACGCCGCCGGCCTTTTTTATTTTTTTGTTTGTCTTTTAGACATGCCGTATTAGAGCGTCCTTCATTTCGAGGACGCCTTTTCTTTTTCTGCTTGCAACCTATTCCTCTGTCGGGTATAATCTATTCTCCATTCAGTATTCAATTGTGTATTCGATTCGTCTAGTCTGTCTTTCCCTTTTGGGGGCGTTGGCTTTTTATGCAACGTCCGGCTTTGCTACGCCCCTCCCTTCGGAAGATGATTTGGTACAGGATCGTTCGCTGGTCGAAGAACTGACGGTTGATGATTTCGCGCGTCTCCGCGCAAAAGATATTTCGCATCGGGAAATGGTCGGTATTCTTCTGGCCTATGCACGGGCGGCCGATACACCTGCGGCGCGGTTTCTGTTGATCCGTACGGCTTTCCGTCAGCAGGTTCTGGCTTGTTTGGATGCCTCTTCCGCGCTTCCCGATGTCGAAAAGTTCTTCGCCTCCATCCGCGAGGAGGATGGGCCGATTTTTGCCTACGAGATCGCCCGTTTCGCGTTGTCCGAATTGCGAAAACTCGTGGATCGAAAGGTTGAGGGCGCACGAACGTTTATGAAGACGTTGGTGGATATCGAGCGAAAGGTGAAGAATCTACGCCACCTTGAGACGCAGATTGCGCAGATGCCTGACGATACGGCTCTGCGCACGCAGTTTGGGTTCGCCTGTCTGGCGTTGGACGATTGGACGGAGGCTTTACGCGCGTTTGCGCGGAACGATGATCCGCAGGGCGAGATCGCTCGATTCGAGCTTGATTATCCACAGACGGGCGTGACGCGCTTGACGAGCGGCGATGTTGCCGATTTTTGGTGGACGCAAGCCGAGGACCTTCAGACGCCGGAGGCGTTTCGCCTTCCCTACCGCCTCCATGCAGCCGCGTGGTATCGCACGGCGTTGACGAATGGCGTCTTTCGCGGTTTGAAAAAAGCATTAGTGGAAAAGAAAATCATGGAGGCTGACCGTCTTGCCGTGTCGGCCGCGTCCCCGGTTCCGGCGGTCGCCTCCACGCGGCCGCCGGAGGAATTGCCGCCGATTCGTGTCCCGTTGTTGCGCGACATCGAATTTTTGCTCGTGGGATGTCCGCCCGGTACATTCACGATGGGGAATCCCCGGCGCGCCCAATTCGCCGCCGAAAAAGTTCACTCGGTCACGATTACGCGCCCGTTTTGGATTGCCAAATATAAAACGACTCGAGAGCAATTCAAACTCTATCAGAAATTCACATTGTCGGACGTGGACAAGGCAATTGGTGGATTCAAGGCGCCAATTCGGACAACCTATAAGGACGCACTGGGATTTTGCGACTATCTGACGAAGAAATACCGTAGTAAGTTGCCAACGGGCTACGTTTTTCGTCTGCCCACCGAGGCTGAATGGGAATATGCGCTTTACGGCGCGGACTTGCCAGTGGACGATCCCTACGTGAAATGGCGCGAACATGCAGACGAAATCATGGTGGGGACGCCCGATTGGGAAAAGGCGGCAGAAGCGCATCGTCAGAACATTTCGACCTTTCCGTTAGCACAGCAGCCGTTATTGCCGGTTGGATTGAAACGTCCCAACTTTCGAGGCATCTACGATCTCCTCGGAAATGGCCGCGAGTATACGTTGGATACGGTGAACTGGGCGCGCGCCATGGGTGAAACGGCGCTGTGGACGCTCAAAACGCAAGACCAGCGTGCGCTTCTCTACGAAGATTCCGAAACGGATCCTCTGCGTTGTTTCGACGGAACGTTTCAAGGTGTCGTCATGCGCGGTGTCGCGTCGAATTCGACGGGGCATCCGTTCGCGAAGTATGTCTCGCGAACGGCGTTGGAGATGAACGGTTGTTTTCGGATTGTCGCCGGACCAGATTTGATGCGTGAACGCGGCCATATGAAGGGACGAAAGTAGCGTATGGCCGGGCATGTCAATACCCGCCTCGCGCCGGGGGCCAAGTTTGGCGACTACACGATTGTCCGTCTGCTAGGATCAGGTGGCATGGGGACGGTCTTTTTGATTCGTGGCGATCGGACGGGAAACGAGTTCGCGTTGAAGATTCTCGATCCCGAAGTCGAAAAGTCCGATGACGAATACAAGCGGCGTTTCCTTTTTGAGGCCGAATTGGCGTTGTCGATTCACCATCCCAATTTGATTGCCGTCTACGACGTGGGGCGCGATCCGGATACGGGGTTCGCCTATATCATCATGGAATACGTTCCGGGCGGTACGGTACGCGATCGGATTGACAAGTGGGGCGCGTTGTCCGTCGAGGAGGCTTGCGACATCGTCTCCCGCGTGGCCCAGGCGCTTGTCGCGGTGGATGCGCACCATATCGTTCACCGTGACATCAAGCCAGACAACATCATGTTCACCGCCGATGGCGTGACGCCCAAGTTGGCGGATTTGGGAATCGCGCGTCTGTCGACGTCGGCGACGCGAAGTGCAAAACTGACGCAGTCGGGCTACTTGGTCGGTTCGCCAGCCTATATGTCGCCCGAACAGATGCTTGATTCGCACAAGGTCGACATTCGGGCGGACATCCATGCGCTCGGCATTACGTTCTGGGAAATGCTGGCCGGACGGCGGCCACATCCTTCCGACGAATCCATGGAACTTGTTGCCCGCGCCATGCGGCATGAACGGATTCCCGATATTCGCACGGTTCGTCCAGACGTCTCGGCGGGATTGGCGATTCTAATCTCGAAGATGTGCCATCCGAACGTGGCCAAACGCATTCAGAAACCACAGCACATCGTCGACACGCTCGAACATCTGCGCCGTCATCCGGACGTGTCCGTAGAAGTTGAACCGCCTGTTGAATCGAAACGGCCATTTTCCGTGCTGGGCTTGTGTCTGGGAATTGGATCGCTTCTCGCGGGGTTTTTCGTCATCGCCATCGCCGTCGTCGCGCTGGTACGTATGACGCGAACGTCTCTGCCGCCTGGATTTGAACGAGTGACCGCATCCCCGACGTCGTCCGCACGGGAGACCGTCGCCAAGTCTGTGGACGCATCGGAAATTCTCGCCGCGCCCGCGACGGCGGTCGAAACGAATATGCCGTCATCGGCAGTTACGTCCGTCCCCGATAAACGCTCGTTGGGTCAGTCGGCTCATCTGGAAGACGTATCGACAGTGGCATCCAACGCATTACGCCAATCAGGCAGCGGGGACTCACGACCGTCCGGGACTGCGACTTTGCCACCTGTGACGGCGGCAGATTTCACCGAAATTTGGACGCCGGAGTTTTCGGCCTACACGAATGTGTTGCATACTGCGGCATCGGTGGAGGAGGCGGCCGCCGCCGTGCGCAATGCCGTCGATGCGGCACGGAGGTTTGATCCGGATTTGCGACGGTATGATTTGGACGGCGTGTCCGTGTTGGACGGCGATGCACCGCTGCCAGCCGCGCGGCGAGCGGCCTATCGCACGGGCAAGGTTTTTCTCATGCTCGAACTTTTGCGGCGAGAATATGCAGACGTGCTGGAAAACTATATGCGCGAAAAGACGAAAGCCGTATCGTCTCTGCCGGCTGCGCGGCCGTTGTCGCTTGCGGACACGGCTGTACTGCTCGGGCGTGCCGTGGGACATGACATGGCTCCCTTTTTCAAAGACTTTGGACTGAAGGTCGATCCATCGGAATCCATCTTCCGGCCGGATGCCAGTCCTGAACCTCGAAACGTGAATCGCGTGGCTCCATGATTGACTTCAAAAAGGAACTGAATCCAGAACAGTTTGCGGCCGCTACGGCCTCTGATGGCCCAATGCTCGTGCTGGCGGCGGCCGGTACAGGTAAGACGCGGACGCTTGTCCACCGTGTGGCCTATCTCGTCGAAAAGGGCATTCCTCCTGAACGCATCCTGTTGTTGACATTCACAAACCGCGCGGCGCGGGAAATGCTTGAACGCGCCGAACAGCTCGTGCCGGGCATGGACGGTATCTGGAGTGGGACGTTCCACCATGTCTGCGCCCGTCTGCTACGCCAGTACGGATCCTGTTTGGGGTACAAGCCGGGGTTCACGATTCTTGACGAAGATGACCAGAAGAAGATCATGGGGCAGTGTATCAAGGAAAACGTCAAGGACGTGAAGGACTTCCTGAAGAAGGAGGCACTGCTCCACATCGTGTCCGAAGCCAAGAATGGCGAGAAGGAATTGGAACCTCTGGTGAGGAGTCTCCAAACGAAAATGGCCATCGATCCCGAACCCGTGTTGAAGGTCTGTGCCGCCTACGAGGAGAAGAAACGTGAACTGGGGGCGATGGATTTCGATGATTTGCTTGTGAACGGGTTGCGGCTTTTGCGCGAAAACGACCGAATCCGCGAATTTCTCCAGGAGCATTTTCTCCATGTGCTGGTGGACGAATACCAGGACACGAATTCGCTGCAGGCGCAGTTCACGGACATTCTGGCCGCGAAGAACCGGAATATCCTCGTCGTCGGCGACGATTTCCAGTGCATTTATACCTGGCGCGGCGCCCAGTTCGAGAATATCATGCAGTTCCCCGACCGTTGGCCGGGATGCCGTGTCATCAAGTTGGAGCGCAACTACCGATCCTATGCGCCGATTCTCGATGTGGCGAATGTGGTGATGAAGGACGTGCCGCATACGTTCGAGAAGACGTTGCGGCCGTTTCGGGCAGGGGCGGCGACGAAGCCCCGTCTCTACCACGTCTACGACGCACGGGCGCAGGCGGAGGCGATTCTCCGTTTGGTGAACGTGTTGCGCCAGAACGGGATTGCCTACAAGGATATTGCGGTTCTCTATCGTTCGCACTTCACGTCCATTGACATCCAGATGACGCTTACGCGCAACCGTGTCCCGTTCCGTATCACGAGTGGTTTGGGCGTTTTCGAGCAGTTGCACGTGAAGGACGTGATCGCGTTTTTACGGCTCTGCCTCGATCCGACGTCCGAGTTGAGTTTCCTGCGTCTGTTCGAGTTGCTGCCGGGCGTTGGCGAGGGAACGGCTCGCAAGTACTGGAAGAATCTCGGCGGTTCGTTTGATGGGACGAATCCGATGGATCGGATGAATCTGGGGTCGATGATGTGCGCCAAGGGGAAGCCCGGTTGGAGCCAAATAGAGGAGGCGTTCACGCGGGCGGCGGTGAATCTGAGTACGGGCGGCGACCATCTGCTCATTCAGGATTTCGTTAAACTCTTCTATGCCGACCATTTGAAACGGACGTTCGACGCGGATGATGCGGATTCGCGGTTGGACGATCTGAGCGAATTGACGGCGCAAATTGCTTCGACGCCCGGCGGCGTTCGGGCGTTTCTCGACGAAGTGGCCTTGATGACGAATCTCGACGCGAAGTCGAAAGCCAGTCTGCCGGCCGACCATCTGTCGCTCACGACCGTCCACCAGGCCAAAGGCATGGAGTGGCCCGTCGTCATTCTGCCGTGGCTTGTCGATACGGTCTTTCCTAGTGCGCGCGCCGTAGAGGAGGGAAATCTGGACGAGGAACGCCGGCTCTTCTACGTGGCCGTCACGCGCGCGCGTGATCGGCTCTACCTGTGCGTACCCAAGGCGAAGAAGACGCCCGATGGCGGCCTATTTCCCGTCGACCCGTCGATTTTCATCCGTGAAATACCCAAGAACCTGTTGGAAGAGCAGACGCTCTACTCAACTGACCACGGCTATGGTGGCGATGCCCGTCGTCGGCGATGGGATGATGACGCGGATGCGGACGGTTATGGCTATGGTGGTGCACATCGTACCGGAGGTGGCGGTTTTTCGGGCGGGAGTCGCTTTGGCGGCGGAAGCCGTGGTGGCCGTTCCGGCGGCGGGATGGTGTATAAAACGACGTGGCGGCGGTAGACCGTCCCCTGAACTGAAAACGGATTGGTAACGACGGAGTGTGACATGATGGCCTTAAAAGAATTCCTGAAACGTCCATCGACCCTTGCGTTTCTTGCATTCACGGGATTATACGCCCTTTGTATGGCGTTCATTTTCTGGGACACGTGGGCATTGGACAAGGCGCCAGTCGGGCCGGACAATCCAACATTCTATCCAATCGACGAATGTGCGCGGTGGCTGAAGGAGGTACTGGCCGGCGGGAAGATCACGCCGTTTGATTTGCGCCATGTACTCGGCGGGATGTATTTCTGGCAGGAACTCCAGTATGCGGTGGCCGGCTGGCTGGCGGCATGGGGCGTGGCGTACTATCTGCGCGGCCGCCGTCTGTCGCGCCTCGCCTCCTACGGCGGTGGCGCGGCGTTCGGTCTGATGGGCTATGCGTTCACGCTCTATTCGGCGGGACATCTTGGTTGGTTCCAGTGGATGGTCTATGGCACGTTCGCGTTCGGACTCGTTGATCGAGCCGTGCGGAAGGGGAAGATGCGAACGTGGGCGTTGCTCGGCGCTGTGCTGGCCTGGTCGAGCGCCTATCAGCCGGATCTCTGGTTGCTGTTCACGTTGTTGACGTTCGCCTACGGCTTGTGGTGTCTCGTGCGCGAACGGCGAACGCTCGTTTGGTCGCGTCTGCTGATTGGCGTGTCCCTCTGTGCGGGCGTCGCTTTGGCCGTTGGTCTGCCGCAGTTCCGACATGCGATTTTCCATGATATCGCGGCGCGTGAAAAGCAGATCGCCGAGACTTCGCACACGACGGCGGATGCGGCGTCCGACGATGCGGCGGCACGTGCGCGGAAAGCGCAGGAACGTTGGCTCTTCTGTACGAGCTGGTCGCTACCGCCGGAGGATATTCTGGAGTTCGCCGTTTCCGAAATCCACGGCGGATCCAATGATCCGCGCATCTACCAGAAGCCGGGGAACAAGCCGTACCGAGGACGCTTGGGACAGCATGGTATCGTTCCCGCCGGGGCGGGCGGTACGCATCCCGTCACGGGGCAACGTCTCAAGGCCGGGGATGAATTCTGGATGCCCTACCGCCAGCATTCGCTTTATTTCGGACTTCTGACGCTGCTCCTTGCCGGCGCAGGCGTGGTGCGCGTGTTTCGGAAAGGCGATGCGTCCGCGCAGCGTGGTGAAGTCGGTTTTTGGGCAGGTGCGGCCGCACTCAGTCTTCTGTGCGCGTTGGGCGGATTCACGCCATTCTATCGGCTTGTTTTCAATCTGCCGATGGGCGATCTCGTACGTGCGCCGGTGAAGTTCGTCCATCTCGTCGAACTGTGCGCGGCTGTGCTGGCGGGCTATGGCATCGACGCCGTGCAGCGGCGGTACGGTGCGACGCGGGCGTGGGTTGTACCGCTTCTGGCGGGGTTGGTGGTCGTCAACGTGCTGGATCTGGCACGTGTCGATGCGAAGTATCTGGCCGTACAGGATGTCGCGTTCCATCGTGCGCCGAATGACGCGGCGGCCGATGTTGTGGCGCAGGGCGGTGGCAAAGTCTTCGTCACGCTCACGCCGCAGGAGGGTGGGACGCTTGTTCGCGAATCGTTCGGTACGCATTGTGCGGAGACGGCGGAGCGGATCGACGATTCGGATGTACGTTTCATCCTGGCCGGCGGCGCCGCACTGCGTACGGACGCAAAATTGAATGCGCAATTGAAGGATGGAACGTGGCGGAATATTGGGTTGTACACGCTTTCGGCGCGGGGCGGCATTCGTCGTGCCGCCCAGTCCTCGGCCGCGCTCGTCCTCTTCCTGCGAACGGACAAGCCCGCGCCCGTGCCGGTAGATGTCCCGCCCGACCGCCTCGCGCAGTTCTTGATGGCGCTTTCCGTCCTCGCTTCGTGCGGCGTTGTGGTGGGAGGCCTGTGGCCGATTTTCAAACGAAGGTGATCGGACGACGGCCGTGAACGCGCGACTGGTTCTCCTGGCGGTGGGGCTTGTGGCGGCGGTGTGCGGCCTTTTGGTTGTCCATGCCCGTCGGTTGGACGAGGCCGTGCGCAATCCGGCGTTCGTGCGTTTCGTTCGTCGGCCGGGGCAGCGGAATCGCGTGGCCAAGGCGAAGATGCCGGATCATGGGTGTGCGGTTGACCGTTTCGGCGCACCGTTGTCTCTTGCCGAACCGGGTTCAACGTTTCAGCACGTCCTTGACGATCTGTCGCTTGCGGCGGATGGCGAACCCGTCCGACTTGCCATCGACGCCGATCTCCAGGCCGTGGCGACGGATGCGCTGGCGGGGCGGGCGGGTGCGGTGGTGGCGCTGGAGCCGACGACGGGACGGATTCGCGTACTCGTTTCTTCTCCAGCCGCCGCTTCCCTCAATCGGGCGTTGCGCGGACTCTATCCGCCGGGGTCTACATTCAAGGTCTTCATGGCGGCGGCGGCGCTGACGGACGGTCTTGACCCCGTTTTCAATTGCCCGGCGGCGGGTTATCGGAGCGCACGTGGGACGAAGCCGATTCGCGATGTGGAGGCGTACGCGGCCGAACGACGTGGGCGGACGTGGAAGGGGTTTGGCCGTTTGAACATGGACGCGGCGCTCGTCCATTCCTCAAACGTCTATTTTGCGCAGCTGGGTGTGGCGCTGGGGCCTGACCGTTATGGTCGCGCCGTGGAGAAGTCCCGTTTGCGCGAGGGCGTGACGGTTCTGCCCGCGCGGAGCATTTCGCTGGTTTCGGCGGATTGCGCGATTCCCGACGGACTCAAATCCGCCCAGTTGGCGCCAGTGGCGTTGGGGCAGGGGACGCTGCAACTGACGCCGCTTGCCGTGGCGATGATGACGGCGGCCGTGGCGAACGACGGCGTGTTGCTGGAGCCGACGTTGCTGGAGACGGCGCGGCCCGGATTGCGCGCACGTCCGTTTTCCTTCGCGGCGGCGGCCCGCGTGAAACGGATGATGCGCGATGTGGTTGTGCGTGGCACGGGCCGGGCTTGCGAATTGTCGGGACTCGACGTCTGCGGGAAGACGGGGACGGCGCAGACGGGACGAGGGAAAGACCATGCGTGGTTCACGTGTTTTGCGCCGGCAAAAGCCCCGCGCCTCGTTGTGACGGTTGTGGTCGAACAGGGCGGATTCGGCGCGACGGCTGCGTTGCCCGTGGCGCGGCAGATCCTTGAAGCGGCCGAACGGCAGGGGTATTTCCAATGAGACGCGACTGGAGTTTGGCGGTTGTTCTGGTGAGTTTGCTTGGCGCGGGGATGCTCGTCCAGGCGCGTATGGCGGGTACGGCGCTAGGCGTTGGCGCGGGGCCTCTGATCGTCGGTCTCGTGTTGGGCGCGGCTGCGGCGGGATTTTGTGGACGCGGGCGTCTGGGACGACTGCTGAACGGACGCGGCGCGTACGTCGCGGCCGGCGGGGCCGTGCTGTTGCTGGGGGCGTTGCTGCTCTTTGGTCGAACCTATCGAGGCGGCCTTTATCTGCCGGGGCGGATCAACCCGTCCGAACTCGTGAAACTCTGTGTTGTTCTGTTCACGGCGGGCGTATGGGCGCGGGGGCCGACCCTGCGTGCGCGGTGGATCTACGTCGGTCTGATGGGGATGATTGCGGGCGGCGTCGTGCTCGTGCGGGATTTCGGGCTTCTGGCCCAGCTCGCCTTGACGGCGGCGGTCATGGTCTGGTTGGCGTCGTGGCTTTGGGGTCTGGCCGCGTTCAGTTTTCTTGGGGTGGCCGTGGGATTTATCGTCCTGCATCCCGTTGGACACCTCGCGACGCGCCTGGCCGTGTGGCGCGATCCGCTGGCGGACGTCACGGGCGCGGGTTGGCAGACGCTGTTGGGGTTGACGGCCATCGTGGCGGGCGGATGGCGCGGCGTCGGGTGGGGGCTGGGCGAGGTGGAGCTGGTGCCCATCGTTTCCAGCGATTTCGTCTACGCGGCGTTGGCCGAGGAACTGGGCTGGTTGGGGTGCGCCGTCCTGTTGGGGGCGTGGCTGTTCGTTTTCCTGCGCGGGTTGTTGTCGGCGGCACGGTCGTCGGCGGCGGGGAATCGGACGGAGGCATTTGTTTCAGTCGGCCTCGTGGCGAGCCTGTCCGTCCAGTTGTTGCTCAACGTGGGCGGTGTGTTGAACGCGGTTCCGATGACGGGCATTACGCTACCGCTCGTGTCCCATGGCGGCAGTTCGCTCGTGACGACGTTGGTGATGTGCGGGATGTTGTTTGGATTGTCAAAGAACGAGGAGGGGGCCGTCAGCGGACAAGCGGACAGACTGAACAGTCCGGATGGACGGCGAGGCAAAAGTCCTTGTGAATCTGGAGAAGACCTTGGAGATAGAGTCCGTTGCCAGCGTAGAGGGCGGGGTTGTGGTCACGCCCGAACAGGCGGTGCGCAGTGAGGCGCATTGGGGCGCAGACGTCCTCGGGATAGAGCCAGTCGGGGATTTCAGAGAGGCGTTCTTCAGCTCGCGCGAACGGTACGAGGACGTTTGCCAAGATGGCGGCGGCGCGATGCGGGCCGAGATGGCGCGACGCTTCGAGAACAGCCAACGCCGCTTTCTGTCCTGCGCGTTCGGCGAGATCGCACGCCGTCAGGCGTTCAAGCAAGGTGGGCAGACCGTCCGCGAACAAGGCGGCGGCCGCGGCGATGCGCCGATGCGGCGAATTGACGGGGCGTACGTTCGCCCGCCGCCACGGGGCAGTTTGCGCGACGGCCATGTCGGCCGCGCACGTGAGGGCGCTGCGGATTTCCTCGAACCCGCGCGGCAGTTCCGTCCAGGGGAACAGGCGGGCCAGTTCGCGGAAGGAAAGCGCGTTGTATTTGTAGCCGAATGCGCCGAGAAATTCTTCGTAGAAGACTTGAAGGCGGTCTTGCCGCCGGAGGAAGAGTGTCTTGAAACGGCGGGTTTTCAAGGTCAGCCGGCGGCGGCCGGCGGCACGAAGGACGGTCAACGCCCGATCGGGTGGCGTGGCGAAGCGTGTTTCGCACGGACGCGGCGTGGCGGGGAGGCGGGCGTAGGGATAGGCGTCGAGGTCGATTTCGTCCGGTGAAAACGCGGGGTCGGCACGGAGACGGTCGCCGAGACAGATGCGGAGGCAGTTCGTGGGGAGGGCGGGCCGCGTTGCGGGCGTTTCCGGATACCAGGTGACATGGGCGACGACGTGCGCGTACGCGGGGTCGTGCGCATGGTTGTGCGCCGTCCAGTCCGCCGGATGGATGTGGATTTCCACGTCGCCGCAGAGGCGGGTTCTGGAATGGCCGTATTCGATTACGGCGTTTCGGAAGTCAGGCCCGGCTTCCAGATTCCAGACACCGGGATCGATCACGCGGACACTTTGCCCGCAAGACGTTTCCAACCCGTCGGGGCGCAGGGCGTGATCGTACCACAACGCCTGGACGTGGCGTTCGGTGACGGGAGCCGTGAAGATGGTGGGTGTTGTCATGCCTTGGAGTTTAACGCATCGGATGGGAGGAAAGCAATCGTAAAGTTGTAGTTTTATTGTCTCCAAAATGTGTTTCTAGGAAATATTTTGAATTTGTTTAATCGTGTCTTCTGCATTCTCCTATCCACCATTCCTGTTCCCGTGTCCATTATCCTTGTGGCTTTGTGATACTTTGTGTTCTTTGTGGTCTCATCGGGGTGGAGGCGGGGTGGAGTGTTTCTTGTGGTTGCATCGGGAGCGTGGGGGGATGGAGATTTCTTTTCACCACAAAGAGCACAAAGATCACAAAGTGTGAAACGTCCCGTCTGCGTTTTTCCCGCTTTCCACCGCCTGTCGACCCTGCGTTGAAATGTCCGACGGGTTTGTGAGATTACGTTGCGGACGAATTTCATGTGAGGAGGGAATCGCCGTGGATGTGGATGTCAGTTCCGTTGTTCTTCGACATCCCTGCGGCTTTGTGTTCTCTGTGCTCTTTGTGGTTTCATCGGGGGCGTGGGGGATGGAGATTTTCTTTTCACCACAGAGAACACAAAGACCACAAAGTGTGAAACGTCCCGTCTGCGTTTTTCCCGCTTTCCACCGCCTGTCGACCCTGCGTTGAAATGTCCGACGGGTTTGTGAGATTACGTTGCGGACGAATTTCATGAGAGGAGGGAATCTTCATGGAAGAGGATGTTTGTCTCGTCATTTTTTTTTGATGTTTCTGAGGCTTTGTGTCCATTTGTGTTCCTTGTGGGTTATGAGGGAGATAGTGGGGATGGAGTGTTCTTTGTGGGTTCGTCGGGGGCGCGGAGGGAAGGAGATTTTTGTTCAACCACAAAGAGCACAAAGGGATTTGTTCAAACAACGTCCCTTCGTTTTGTGGTTGCTTGGCGCGTGGAAATGGTACATAAAACGGATCGGCGTTGACAGGGAACGGAGTAAATGATATCCTACTGGCGTTTCTGGTGATTATGGAATCTGCAAGAATAAAGACGCTCGTGAATGCCGACGGGGTTGTGAACCGCCGTTCGGGTTCGTGTAAATGCGCGAAAAACGCGCATTCAACTGTGTTTATTGCAGTTACCCCCCCCCTCCCTCATTTGTTTGCCTAAATTCCGTTAAAGACGGCTTTTCTCGCACTTTTGCATCTGCCGCCTTTAGGTTACGGAACGCCCCTGTCCCTTGTGGATTCGTGTGGACGCGGAAGAATTTGGATAGAAACATCCCTGTGGCGGTTCGGTGTGGACGAAAAACATTTGGCTTCGTCCGTCGTTTGCAACATTCTTACTTTTCGATGTCATGGCGGAGGGGTGCACAATGGGGCGTCCATACGGACGGTTTGCAACATCGTGTTCTCGAAGGGGTGGCTGTCGCAGACGATTTCGTCGCACTTCATTTGGAATTGTTTTCGACAAAGGGACTTCATGGCATGGGCGTCAAGATGTTTTGTGTCAACGACATGGCGTCCACAGAGAAGATTCTTTTGAAAACGAGACGAGGTATGAAAGGGAACCTGAAATGAATGAAGAGAACGTGATCGGTACGAATGTGGATTCCGCCCCTCAGCCAAATTCAATGGCGGGTACAATCGGACAAATCAAGACCGAAAGGGGGTGTAAGAGCGTGTGTGAAATCGTGAAGGAAGTCCAGGAGATCATCAAGAAGGACCAGGAGACGGATCAGAAGAAAGACCAGCGGGATTCGTCAGAGGACGACAAGGCGACGTACTGGTTCCGCGGCGAGGCGAGGAACTACGCCGATAGTTCGGGCTCGGACATTGGGACGGAGTTCCAGCCATGCCTGTACCGAAAAAAGAACTGGGTGAAGAACGAGCGCGAGATCTACGAGGCGGCGTTGCGGTTGAACATCGTCTCCTTCGCGGAGGACACGCGGATGTCGGAACGGGTCGCGCGGATGCAGCACTACGGTCTGCCGACGCGGTTCTGCGACATTTCGGACAATGCGTTGCTCTCCGCGTTCTTCGCGGCGGATACGGAAGGTGCCGACGGGAACGCCGACGGCTTCATCCGCGTCATCAAGGTCGCGGGACACAAGATGAAATCCTTCACAAGCGACATCATCGTCGCCATTTCGTATCTGCCGCTCGTGGACATCGATAGAATAAAAATGTTCACCAAAAACGGACTTGCTGCGTTGACATACGAGATTGCCAACGGGGATCGTCCGTGGTTCTATTCGGAATCGGAGAATCCAAACGCCGGAAAGAGGTTGAAGAAGGAATTACAGCAGGTCTGGGCGTTCCGCCCGATTCTGAACAACCGCCGCATCCGCGCGCAGGGCGGGGCGTTCCTCGCGTTCGGATGCGGGAGCGGAAAGGCGCAGCTGGACGCGACGTTCTCGCCGGCGGACTATGACGACGAGACGAAGCCGACCTACGGCATCAAGCAGATCGGCTTCGTACGCATTGCGGCGCACAGCAAGGCCGACATCCGAAAGGAACTGCGCCATTTCGGAGTGCCGGAGGAGGCGGTTTACCCCGACCTTGAGAACGTCTGCACGAGCATCAAGGGGCGGTTTGGCGACAAAAAGAGGAGATTGAAATGAGAAGGGTCTTGATGGCGGGAATCGTCTTGGCGACGCTGTTCGCGGGTGCCGCGACGGTGTCGGACGTGTCGGCGCGGCAGCGGTGGCCGTGGAACAATCTCGTGGACATCGACTATACGCTGGACGGTGATGCATCGGACTTGTCCGTGAGAATTACCGTCACCGACCGAACGACGGGGCAGACATATACACCTTCCACGTTCTCAGAAACGCCGCCGACTATTGCTGGAACGCACCGTGTGACGTGGGATTCACTTGCGGACGGTGTCTCCGTCGTTTCGACCGCCATGGTCGCCACGGTCTCGCTCGTTTACATGCCGATTCAGCCCTCGGCGGATTCGACGTATCTCGTCATTGACCTGTCGGGTGGGACGAATACGGTCTTCTACCCCGTTTCATACCTTTCCGCTATACCGTCGGGTGGCTGGACGGATGCGTACAAGACAACGAAACTCGTCCTCCGTCGCGTCCCGGCGGGGACGTTCACGATGGGTAGTCCAGTGGACGAGCTCGGATGCCGTTCGGGCGAGACACAGCACGAGGTGACCATTGCCAAGCCGTTCTACATAGGTGTGTTCGAGGTGACGCAGCTGCAGTGGGAACTTGTGACGGGGACTCGCCCCAGTTACTTCTCCAACTCGTCGTGCTACGCGACGCGGCCGGTGGAACGGGTTTCCTATGACGACATCCGCGGTTCGTCGGCGGGGGCGGGGTGGCCGTCGTCATCCGCCGTGGATGCGACAAGTTTCCTCGGACGGTTGCGGGCGAAGACGGGGTTGGACGGTTTCGACCTCCCGACGGAGGCGCAATGGGAGTACGTCTGCCGCGCGGGAACGACGACGGCACTCAACAGCGGGAAGAATCTGGCAGACACGGACAGCGACGCGAACATGGACGCGGTCGGGCGGTATCGGTATAACGGCGGTTCTGGCAGCGGCACGGCGGCGGTTGGATCGTACACGCCGAACGCTTGGGGACTGTACGATATGCACGGCAACGTGTTGGAGTGGTGTCTCGACTGGTATGGAAGCCTGTCTTCGACTGTGGCGGTCGCTCCCGTCGGATCGGCCTCGGGTTCCTGTCGTGTGCGACGCGGTGGCGGCTGGAACGGCTACGCCTGTATCTGCCGTTCCGCGTACCGCGGTTACGACTCCCCGTCGGGTGGGAGCAGCGACGGCGGCTTCCGCCTCTGTTGCTCCGTAGGACTGCGCTGACTCTGAATCCTCAAGTTGGGCGGGAAGCCGCATGAAAGCCCTGCGATGGCGTACCTAGACAAGACGAGGAGTTTGAACATGGGGAAAGAAGAATGCGCGGTTGAAAAACTGTTGAAGAGCGTTTCAGAATTGGAGAGCCTTGAAACTTTGATTGAAAGCACCTCTTCTTCGTTCAATGTGTTTCGCCTGTGCAGGGTCGACCATTACGAAATCGCCCATTCGCGCATCATCGCCGAATTGCTTAGGCCGGATGGAATGCACGGAATGGGATGTGAGCCTCTTCGATTGTTCTTGACTCAGGAGGGGGTGTCAGAGTACGTGTCTCAGCGTGGTATTCCAACTGCGGAAGATTTGAGCGACCTCACGCAGGCCGTCGTAACCACGGAGGAAGTTGTCGCGGAGGGGTGTCTTGACATCGCAATTCACTGGCGGGGCAAATGTATCGTCATTGAAAACAAGGTGTACGCTGGCGATCAGGATCGGCAACTTGAAAGATATGAAGAGTCTGTCTTGAAGATGGGGGAAAATCCTGTGATATTCTATTTGACTTTGGACGGACGGTTTGCAAGTGAAGACAGTGCAGGCCATGTGGATTATTTTCGACTTTCCTATGTAAATCATATCATAAAATGGTTGGAAGACTGCACCAAGGTGATGACAAATCAAGATGTCTGTATGGCATTTAAGCAGTACAAGAAACTTGTTGAAGAATTGACGGAGGAATGGAGGGTGAGAAATGAGATCGTGGATGAGATGATGGTTGATTCAAGTACATTTATTGCCGCATGCTGTGTCGGTAAATGTGTGGCGGAAGCACGGTTGAAAACCGCGAGAAAAATCATGGAAGATTTGAAATGCAGACTGGATTCAGAAATCTACCGTGAAAGGTTCGCGGAGTGGAGTCTGAAGGACAGTTTATATGAATTGTTCGTGAAAAACGAACGGTTCAGAGGGTTTGGGCTGGAAAGAAGTGTCGATGACAAATGCTACGACCTTTGTTGCGAATTTCAGGAAAGAGGAGAGATGAAGAATCTGTTCATTGGATTCTGCAGAACTTGTCGTAAGACGAAGATGAGCGAAGACGAGATTGGCAAGAAATCGAACACATTTCTCAGCGTAGCGAAAAATTGTGATTTTTTTGGCAAGAAGGAATACGATGTCTACAAACCATATCCGAAAGAACAGACGAAATGGATTTACGGATTCTATCCAAACGATCCTGAACTTCGGTTTTGGGGAGATAGTTTTCTCGCAAAGAGATTGGATGACAAGACGTTGTGTGATGGAGTCATTGAGAAATTGGTGAAGTGTTTGGCTGAGATGCTCAGCGAGGCCGAACAGGTGGAAAAGGTAATGACGGGAGCGAAAACCAGTCGTTAGGTTACTTCAAAACGGAGGACATGGATTATGAATCACGTTAGAGGATTTTGTTTTCTGTCGGTACTCTGCATGGGCGTTGTCAATGCGTTAGGAAATGAGTTCGTAGTATCCTCTGCCGTGTCGTCTAAATTCAAGATGGATACGCGGACAGAGACACGAATGGTCAATGTCGTGGAGTGTGAGGTTTGTTATTCAAGTCTTTGGCACGGCGATGATACGGAAACCGTGACGATTTCTCGGGACGGAGCGATATTGGTTGAGCGGTTGACGGGCGAAGGGGTATTCACATGGAGACCCTCACGTACGGGTACAAATGTACTGACACATGTTACGTGGTCGGGTGAAGTTCCCGTGAATGTCGAGACGGCCACATTTGTGGTGTTACCGGACTGTTTTGACCCAATGTACGATACGCCGGAGAACGGGATATGGCTTACTCCGTCGTCGGAGACGCAGCCGTACGGCTCCCTTGAATTGAACGAAGATAATCTCTACGATTTCTTCAGGGTTTCGCTGAAGGAGGGGAGAACGTATATGTTCGAGACGACGGGAAGTGGGGACACCTACGGTGAACTTTTCTCGTCAGCGTCGACTGATGAGTCGTATCGTGTTGCCTATAATGACGATGATGGCGACGGGCGGAACTTCAAAATAGTATACACGCCTACGGCATCTGGGACGTACTACCTTCGCGTCCGAGCGCACTTAGTGGGCAGTGCACTATCCTATGCGTTGAAATACGGCATTGTTGGACTCGCATCGAACGACATTTCGGTATCGGGCTACTCGGGCAAGTACGATGGAAAATCGCATGGGTTTTCTGTGTCACTGGTATCAGAAGATATCGTGAACGCATTGGTGATGTACGCGACGACGCGAAGCGGTCCGTATTCACCAACCAAGCCGACATTGACGGACGCGGGGACGCTGACGACGTGGTACGTCGTGTCCGTGCCCGGCTACGTGTCGGTGACGAACTCGGCGACGGTGACGGTTTCGAAGCGAAACGTCACGCTGGCGAGCGGCGGTGCGACGAAGTTCTTCGACGGCACGGCGCTGACCTACCACAAGGTGTCCGTCGGCGGCGACGGGTTCGCGCCGGGCGAGGGCGCGTCCTGTTCGTTCACGGGGTCACAGACGGCCGTCGGCTCGTCCGCGAACACGTTTACGTACACGTTGGATGCCGGCACGAAGGCGTCGAACTACAACATCACGAAAGCCACTGGAAATCTGAACGTCACGGAGACGCCGTCGTCCGGGACGGTAGCCGTCGAGGACTGGACGCTGCGGTATGAATTCGCCGCCGACGGGACGGCGGCCGTCGTGGGCGTGGATTCGGTCGGCGCGTCGGGACGTTTTTCCATCCCCTCGTCCATCTACTGCCGTTCTGTGACGCGCATCGGGGCGAAGGCGTTGCGCAACTGTACGCGGCTGACGGGCGTGGTCGTGCCGGACGGCGTGACGTCCATTGGTGACCGTGTGTTCCAGGGTTGTGGAAATCTAGTGGATGTGTCGATTCCGTCGAGTGTGACGAGTATTGGGAATTATGCATTTTCTGGCTGTAGCGGTCTGACGTCCATTGTGGTTGATTCCGCGAATTCGATATACAAGTCAGTGAACGGGATGCTCCTTTCAAAGGACGGCAGGACACTTTGGGCAGGTGTGAATGGCGACGTGCGGATTCCCAATGGCGTGACGAGCAAATTGTTATATAATAGATCACCAATAAAACAAGGCATTTGAGAAAAGCAGTATAACACTTTATAACACTTTGGGCGAACAAAACGAAAGGAAAACCATGAAAGGAACCGTCTACGTAAACAACGGATACTGGTGGTACGCGGTACGTCTGCCAGGCGAGAAGAAGCGTACGGCGCGGAAACTGTGTGCGCCAGGAAGCGAAATCGCGCTACACGCCGACCGATCCCGCGACATCGCCATACTTGCGGCGCGCAGGATTTGGGAAGATGCCACGCGCAGAACACCAACAACCGTGTTGAAAAGCGCAACGGTAGATGAACTTTGTGGCGGCTGGATCGCCTGGTGTGAAACGTACTACCGCCGTAAGGACGGTACGCAAACGGGCGAAGCGTGGGGATGCCAGAACGCCGTGCGACTACTTCGCGAAATGTACGGCAATCGACCTGCGGCGGAATTGCAGCACACTGACATGCTGGCCGTCCGCGGCGCCCTCGTGCGTTCCGGCATCGCCCGCGTGACCGTGAACCGCTACATGGAGCGTGTCAAGCGGCTGTGGCGTTGGGCGCTGGACGAAGGGCATATCACGGCCACTCAAAAGGCGGAGCTGTCTCAGGTGCAGAACCTAAAGGCGTTTCGCTCGGACGCACACGAGACTGAACCCGTCCGCCCAGTGGACGACGCAGACGTCGAGGCGACGTGCGCTGCCATGGCCAGAAACACCGCCGATCTCGTATGCGTCCAACGTCTTACGGGAATGCGCCCGGGCGAGGCCTGCGGTATGCGGTGGTGTGACATCGACACGACACGGACGCCCTGGGTGTATCGTCCCGCCCACCATAAGACGGAATGGAAGGGCAAGATACGCGCCGTGCTGATCGGGCCGAAAGCCCGTGCCATACTTGAGAAGTACCGGGCATGGCCGTACCCGTTTTCTCCACGCGTCGCATTTGACGTGGAGACGGCGGCTGGCGCTGAAGGCCGACGCGGTGTCCGTGGCATCCCCGACAAATTGACCGAGGAATGGGACACCGCTCGATACGGATGCACCATCCGCGACGCGGCACGGCGCGCCGGCGTTGAGTCATGGTCTCCGAACCAGCTCCGCCATTCGTTCGCAACCGAAGTGCGGCGCGGACACGGAATCATCATGGCCGCAATGCTCATGGGACACAGCGGCGGCCTTAAGATAACGCAGGGCTATTCGCGCGAGGCGGCCGTGGACGAACTCGTGCGCGAATGCGGATCGGTCATTGAGGAAATCGGGTGAAGGTGGTATGATACACGCCATGAAAGACTGGAAGACCTACGCGACAATCATTCTCGCCGCATGGTGCGCATACCTGACGTGGCGCGTCTCGCCCGCACTCGTTTGGCAGGCGAACAACCTGCAAAACCACCATCGGGAGAACGTATACTGGTGGTTCGGCAAGCCGCGCCCGGAACGGACTGCGGAAGCGCCCGCGTCCACGCCCCAGCCGAAACTGCGCACATCATCGCTCCTGCGTCGCAAACCCAAAGAATGAGAGACCCCGCCATCAACGGCTTGGGCAAGCCTCCGGCGGGGCAACCGTGGATAACGAAAGGCCAACCACGGCAGATGCGCATTATAGCACAACGGCGGACGGTTAGGGGTGGCCGTTTCGCCCCCCCACCCCGTCGGCGGATTCCGTCGGTTCGATGATCGCCGTCATGCGCGTGTGGCGGCGAATCGTCACGACACCGAAATACGAGTTCGTCTCGGCGACAACGTTCGTCACCGCAATCGTGGTCGCGTCGTTGCCCGCGACCTTCATACCGCCCGTGTACGACAGGAAGTCTATGTTCCAAGACGTTCCGGGAACCATCATGCCGACTTCGAGGTTCGTGCCGTCCACGACCTTGCCTCCCCTGTACACGCTGCACCCGCAGAGAAGCACCGTCAGTGCGGCACACACGACAATTCGTTTCATGACGCTACCTCCAATTCGGGAAACGCATTGCGCAGCGGCCAGTTTCACGCACGGGGAGAAGATTTGCCCCGCGCATCCTATCACTCCGCTGCGCAATGCAACATCAGAACATTCGGTCCACAAGCCCTTCCAGCAATTCGTCCGTCAGGTACTTGTCGACGAGCGAGTCGCACTCGGCATTGATTGTCGGGAGTTCCGTCACGGGGTCGATGCGTCCGTCATCCGCAAGCGCGGTGAGGTACACGCCCGTGAGGCGGGCGGCGTCCTCGCCGTACCCGATGATCTTCTCCTTGCCGTCCGGCAATCGCGCCTTCTCCGCGAGCTTCGCGTTGGCTTTGCGGATGCAACCCTTGATGGCGTCCTTGTTGACATGCCGTTTGACAAACCATTTTACCAGTGTTTTCATTCTTTGCTTTCCTTTTGTTTACGGAGCATCGCTCCATATACGGACCGTCTGTCAACTCGCCATCACGGACGGAGCCGCCTTCGTCACCGCATTGAAGCCGCGTTCGCCCAGCGCCCCGAACACGAGCGCAAGAATGAGAATGCATAGGATTCCAATGATGGCCATGACGAGGCGGTTCACCAGTTTGTATTGATGATTGTTCTGTTCGCGCACCGTCTCCTTGAGGTCTCCCGTCGAATTGAACAGCGTCTTTATCTGCTCAGACTGTATCGCGTCCGTCCTCTGCAATTCGCCGATGGCGTCACGTATCTTCGCAAACGATTCACGGTTGCACATGTCACTTTCCCTCCTTCCGTCGCGGCATTGACGCCCTCACGGCGCACCGCGTCTCGTTCGTCACTGGCGGCGTGAACCGCTGAATCAGCCTGTGTCCGTCCGCGTACTCCACGCGAATGTCCCCATTCCCATAGTCCACCGACACGGACGTGACCGCGTTGGACGGCTCGGACGCACACAGCATGTCGTACGCTGCGCGGTTCAGTATGCGCTTGCGCCGCTCGTACCTGAACGCTTCGCGCCTCGCCTCGTCCGCATGGAGTGCGGCCAGCATTTCGCGTGAACGCTCATTCCGCAACTCCATCCGTTCCTTTGGCGTCATCGAGACGAGCGAGACAGTGGGTGGTGCCGGATTCGTGACAATCGTTGCGGCAACGGCCAGCATGGTGATTAAAGACATTATCCTCCCTCCTTGCATCTCGTCGCCGACATCGGCCAGTCAAACGGCAGACACGCCGTATCAATGCAAGCCTCGCAGACGGCATCCACCGCGCAAGGCAGACCCAGAAACGGGATCGTGAAGATGTTTTCCAACATGAACGATTCGCTCGGCCCGTCGTTCATCATCTGCGAGAACGAGCAGATTACGGACAGCGCGGTGGCTTCTCTCGAACACTGATACACTCTGTCGATGTGCGCGTCAGTTGTCGGCCAGCGCGTGTAGAAGTTCACACAGCCACACATGGCGGCGAGCGAAACAATGAGAAGAAATTTATTCATCTGTCAGTCCTCCAATTTGTCGATGATCGCCTGATATAAGGCTTCCGTCGTCGGAAACGTCGCCTTGTCGCGTTGCTCGATGAGCCATGCCTTGAACTCCTCTATACGGGCGATCTTCGCCGCCGTGATTTCGGCACGGTTAGTGGCCTGCGCCCACCGATCATGCCATTGCGCGGCAATGTCTCTCAATTCCGCCAGACGTTGCTCGAATGTGTTTGTCTGTGTCTTGCCGATGATGCGCCGGGCGACGTTCGTCTGTTTCCATTCATAGTCGCCGCGCCGCCACGTCTCAACGATGTTCGTCACGCTGCCGATTACGACCATATTGCGCGACTCGCAGCGCGGACGTTGTGCAAGGTTCCGCAAATACTGCCGCTCTGTGTCCGTCAGGCCGAACGCGGCCAGGACCGCAATCGCAGCCATTGCAAGTGCCAGTCGTTTCATTCCCCGATCTCCTCCATTCCCTTGTACACGCCGTTGTCGAAGTAGGCGCGTAGCGTTCCGTTCGTGACGTAGCCGGTCAGCGTCGGTCGTCCGTCCACAAACACCATCGCACCTGCGAAGTCGAGTCCGCTCACGGGATGCCCGATTGTGCAGTGGTTGTTCGGGCGTACTGGCACTCCCTCCGCCCACGCCGGGCGCACAAATCGGATTGAGTTGCATCCGTTCCACGTCACGCCCTGCGCGTCCGTCACGGCAACCCCGTTCGTCGAGTAGTCCAGCCACTCGCCCTCTACATAGGCCGTGTTCTCTCCGTTCCTGTACCGCCGTTGTATCTTCGGCGGGATGTCGAGGACGCGTGAAAAGTAGTACCGAGCGACGTCGTTCGTCCCGTCGCTCGTCTCTGCCACGATGTATGCGAAGAAGTTTGCGCGTTGCACGGACGGCTTCATGGAGAAACGGAGCGCAATGCCGCGATCTGGGACGTTGTTTGTCATGTCGTACACACGTTGCAGGGCATTGGTCATTCCGTCGTGCACGCCCTCCACGACTTGTTGCACGTCGCTCGCCCGGTTCAGCCGGCCGATCTCGTCGGCGTAGGCCACGAGATTTCCAGACTTGTCGTGCAGTTTTCCGGACATGTCAACGAACACATACTGCCGCGACCATTGCTTCACCGTTGCGACATTCGACACAATATTGGTTTTCTCGTTCGCGGCAGCGAGGATTGGCGCTTCGTCAGCGAATCCGGCCAGAGCAAGTGTGACGGCAACTATGGATGCGACGATTCTCATTCGCTGTCCTCCTCGTCTGGTTCTTCGACTTCGACCATCCAATCGGTGTCGCGGTTGATGAAGAATCCGTTCACGACGGCGTTCGTGATCCCGTAGCCTTCTCCTGCAAGTGTCCACGGCGTGTATGCATCACGCCAGTACACTCGAACGAGTTGGTTTGTTTTGATCTCCTTGCCCTCGTCTGGTCGCCACTCCAAAGTGACGCTTGACGGCGTTTCCATAGGGGCGCCGAGCGTTATGCCGCGTACCGTTGGCGTGACTGGCTTCGTCGATCCGTAAACGAACAGGGCTAACACGCACGGAGAGAGGAGGAAAGCGGCCCACGGATGCCGCCGCACAATGCCAAGAATGACCGAGACCTCCCTGCGGATGCGATACAGCATCATACCGAGAACCAGGACGCACAGTGCGGTTATGCAAACCGCCAGCAGAACACGCTGATATGTCTCGTAGAACTCATGCATCGTCATTCCTCCGGCTCTACGGCCAGTCCGCCGACAAACTCTATCGTGCTTTCACCCCACTGCACCGTCTCTGTACGCCCTCCGGCGATGCCGCCGACGATGTTCAGAACGCTTCCGTCGCCGACTTGCGACGTTATCTCGGTGTACACACGGATGAATGCGGCTGAATACGTGTGAGGAATGTCAACGGACATCTTGTAGCAGTAGTCATAACTGTCGCCACCCGCGACGAACGAATGGTCTTGGACTTCGGGCGTTCCGCACGTTATCTCGCTCCAGTCGATTTCAGACGAAAGCGAATCCTTGAACTGCGCCACAGGAGTCAGACTGCCGATGTTCTCGGTGAAGCCAAAGTACACCCATGAGCGGTCGTACAACACGCCGCCAACCGTGACCTGCGACGTCTTCGCGTCAAAACGGTACACGCGGCACGAGCAGTTCGTCGAGATCGCGATTGCGTCGCCGAATGAATACATGAAATCGTCCTCGTACACGACGAGGTTTTGGCCGATGATCGCCGACGCGAGATCATCAACGGCGGCCTGCGTCTGCGCCTCTGCGTTCGTGTACGCGACCGCCATCACCTCGGCGGCAGCAAGCCGCGTGGCAGTCGCCGCCGTCTGCGCCACAGTCGCAACCGCGTTGGACGGCCAGATGTCCCCGCGCTGGTCGACCATCACGTACTGCATCCGCGCGGGGGCGTCCTCGCTCGTGGGCGTGACGATATAGTATTCGTCAGGCCCTACGCCGTCGTAAGGCTCCGTGTCGACTGACACGGCATAGTATCCCGTTTGCGTTGACGGTGCGTAACCGACGCAGTATCCGTGCCAGACGTAGGAGTATGAGGCGCCGTCGCGGATTGCCTCCCCAAGATACACGCTGTCATCCTGCAACTCAAGACGCGACCTCACGCCGCCGTATGTGACGTGCTGGATGAACGGATGCCACCCCATCCAGTCGAAGTTGCAGGAGAAGTCCAGAAGGATGCGTACATGCGCCACGCCGTTTATGTTCGTGTAGTTCGGCGTCGTGGACATGCCGTCAACGGCTATTGCCGCGCCATCCGGAAACGCCATGCGGAGCATCGGCCTTGCCTCGACCACCGAGCCGTCAAGCACTTCGTACTTCACGCCGTCGAACCCGTAAGCATATCGGGATTCGACTGCCGAAGTGAAGAAAGCAT
>CAYZYQ010000025.1:24490-26241 GCA_964482645.1 uncultured Lentisphaeraceae bacterium
ACGCCGTCGAACCCGTAAGCATATCGGGATTCGACTGCCGAAGTGAAGAAAGCATTTGTTTTCGCTCCGCCGACGAGCGAAAGCATCACGACAAGCAGAAACGCAATCCGGTTCATGGTTGTGTCCTTATCAGATTGATGTTCGTGTAGCACCTCTCGTAGAACGCACCGCCCTCTGCGGACTTCTTCCACGTCACCTGAAGTTCGGGGTCGTACGTGAGGTTGAAGAGGGAATTGCGGATAACGGTCTTGACGAGGTTCGTGCCAACCCTCTCTTCAAGAGTCTCGACAGCTTCGTTCATGTCGTCAAGTGTTGCAATCCGTCCTACACAGTTCGTCTCGCCCCCTGGATGCCGCGTGGCCGTATAACGAGCGCCTGGAAAATCGAATGAGAACAGGTAGACGTCCGAGCCAAACCCGGTGTCGTTGTCGCCGCCCTCGTACCGCAGAACCCACGAATCGCCGTCCCATAACACCGACATGCCGATCGCCTCCGCCGCCGGTTCAATCGCCCACCAGTCGTGCGTCGCATCGAACGCCACGCGCCACACGCACCCCGTCGCGTCCGTCCATTCCCCATCCGTGCCCACGGACGATGCGCGCAGGGCCGTACCCAACGCCGGAAGCGCACCGACGTCGGAAGCGGTAAGTGTCACCGTACCCGCCTTGCCGTTTACGCTCTGCACCTTATCGGCCTCGGACATCTTCGCCGCGACATATGTCTCCGTGTTCGTCATGATCGGCGTATCGCCTGGCATCTCGTTCGGTGTCGTGTATAACGGCGCCACGTCCGCCCATGTGCCGAGCGGAAGCAGCGCAAGGGCGAGCATCTTCAGCCCGCGCAGGAACGCCAGGACAGCGTTCAGCCGCGACTTAACGACGCCGAGCGAATCGACGGACGTCAGATCCTCGACGTTCAGCGTGGCCGGGTCTATCGCGATCGAGGCCTCGCATACGTTCTCCGGGCAGTCCGTCACCTTGATCTTCGCCCACGGCAGATGGCGCACCTCGCCGGATGCATTCCGCAGGGACAGATACACCTTGGATGTGCCGAGCGGGAACGCCGCCGTCTCGTCCGCCGCAAAGTCGAGTGACACGGTGCCGCCGGCCACGAGGCCGCTGAACGTGCGCGACGCTCCGCAGAATTCCGTCTGCAGTTCGCAGCCTACGTAGTCGTAGCCGTCGGCCAGCGCAAGATTTATTTCGTGCGCCGTGTCTCCTTTCAGAATGATCGGTATCGCCATGTCGTTCTCCATGTTTAGACCGCCCGTCAAAGCGGCTCGACCTTCCACGTCCCCTTGTAAATGTTGACGGTGAAGCCGAACCGCGCAACCCCCAGTCCTGCCGGTATTTCCGCCTTATGGCCCGCCGGTGTCCTCGCGTAGTCGGATGTTTTACTTCCGTATGAAGCGTCCCAGCATCGCATCGTACACGCTCCGCCGGAAGCGCCGTTTCCTGGTCCTGGCGTTTGCGACATCTCGAACTCGAAATATCCCTTGCCGGTCATTTCATTGACCACAAGGCGGTTGTTGTTGACCGTATAGGCGATTATATGCGATGTACTATGACCGGGGCATACGACCACGCCGTTTATCTTCGCCTGTGGGGAGCCCCATTCGCTCTCTGCGAAGTCCCACCATGTCATGAGTGCTATGTTCGTCGAGACTATTTGCAGCCCCTTACGAACAGGTTCCCCATCTTCGCCATACATGATCTTGTATTCGTTCTCGCCTTTGATGTCGGCATATAGAA
>CAYZYQ010000025.1:26341-30389 GCA_964482645.1 uncultured Lentisphaeraceae bacterium
GTTATCCTCACTTTGTGCAGGCCAATATGCAAGGCGCAGGGGGAGATACAGCTTCCGCGCTTCGCCGGCCGGGATAGTCACTCCGTTCATCGTCTGCGCCGAACTTGTGAGATTCCACACCTCGCTGTACGGATCTCCGGAAATGGTGAACACCATGTGCGAACCTCCATGTCCAGACGTCCCAAGGTAATAGCAGTCCTGCGGGGCTGACGACGACACGACCGTCTGCAACCATGAGCCGTTGGCCGTGCCGATGTAGTTCCAGGAGCTTTCGCTATAGGTCCCAACGTAAATCCCGTCGCTGTCGGCGCCTATCCTTCGTGGACAGAATGTAAGCGCCATATCCGCCCAATCCCCGGCGCCTCGCGCCACAAGACACGGTGTCGACCCCGCTGAAATACGCGTGGCCGTGGCTATGTCCTGGTTCCTGGCGCACGTTCCCACTATGTCGAACCACGGTGATGCGGTGCCAAGCGTCTGCTGAAGGGCGGGGTCGTACCCAGATATGCCGAACGAAATGTCGAACGCAACCGTGCACCTCGAAACAACTGCCGCAGCAAGAACGAAACAAGACATCCTCATGGTGTATCTTACTCCTGCGTATGCTCGGATTTGTGCGAAACGGCTTCGAAGACGTCCATCCACTCGCTCTCGTCTTCGAAGATCCCCCTTATCGTGATCTGTCTCGTCTTCTTTTGGAACTTATGTGACTCCTCGTCGAACCGAACATCCGTCACGACCGTAAGCGTGTTCAAGCTGTCTACGCCACCCGGTAAAGAAGCAATCGCGGAGATTGTTATCGCGCCGCCGCCGTTGTCGGTGACGTTGATGCCCGCCCCTGCTAGTATGATGTTTGTCGCCGACGAGAACCCGCCCCACTTGAAGTTGCCCATCTCGTCCTTCCAGGGGATTGTATTGTTCTCTGCCGCCGTGAAGCCCTTTATCGTCAGCCGCTCCGCCGCCTCCGCTCCGCTACCATCCGTCACGACGGCAAGCGTCACGTCGTCCGGCGGAGTCCCCCCGTCCTCCCACGACACGGCGTTGTTCTTCTTCGTCAGCACCTTGCCGTCCTGCGCGCCCGACCACCCGTAGAGGGAAAGCAGCCCCTGCGTCGCCGCGCCCTGCGCCGTGTTCGTGACGATCGTCACGCCGTCCGCATGTTCGCCGCCACCGGCCACGCCGCTTCCGATTGGCACGTAGTGCAGCTCGCCCGTGTCGGTCTTTTTGGCGAGCAGAAGATGCGTCGCCGCGTCGCTTCCGGTCGGATTGGAAAACATTGAGGTGACTGACGCCGTGCAGGGTGATGCGTTGGCGAAGCCCTTTATCTGGTACTGTCCGTCGTTCGTCAGATCCACGCTGCAGCCGTCCGCCCAGTTCTCCGGCGCCGCGAAGGATGCCTGTATCTGGTCTCCGTCGTTGTCGAAGTGGAGGTTGTCCGGTGTGGTCGAATAGATGTAGCCGAGCGCTCCGTACAGATACTGGTCGAGTGTTGAATCACTGAAGACGATGCCGTTGTTTCCGTCCATCTCTCCATCGTCTATCCATCCGAGCAGGGCGTTCCACTTGTTCGTGCAGGCGCACGCCGCAAGGTTGGTCAGCGCCGGAAGCGGTATGTAGTCGAGTCCCCCGCCCCGGTTGACGAGGAACGCTGGGTCGCCCCCGGCGTAGCCGTAGTCCCATCCCCTGAATCCGAGGTACTTCACGCCATCCTCCGGCGTCAACCCTGGGATGTTGGGATTGCTCGATATCGTCACCTCGTCGCCAACCACCATGTTCGTCGTGGCGTTCGGCAGCTCGTGCCACCCCAGGACGGCTGTTTTGTCGTTCCCGGTCCCGAAATAGTGCTTCGCGTGCAGCCCGGCGTACAGGTGCGCGTCCTTCACCTCCCAGACGTTTCCGCCGTTTCCCTTGTCCGTCAGCGCAAGCGAGGTTCCGTCCACCATGTCGCCCGGCTCCGTCCACTTCAGATGTCCATCGCCTTTCTGCGGAATGCCTTCGACCTCCGCGTTCGCCCATCCGTACAGGGATGCCTCGCCCTGCGCTGTCGCGCCGTCCGCGGTGTTCGTCGTGATCGAGGATCCGTCCACGGGCGAGCCATTTCCGAACTCCAGCCTGTCGCCAAAGGGTACGTAATGGAAGACGGCGTCCGTCCCAGTGCCGTATCGCGTCAGCACATAGTGGTTCGCCCGGTTGTCTCCAGCCTTTTCGGTCAGTATGCTGCATATGTCGGTGTTGCATTCGTGTCCGCCGGTCCACCCTGCCAACGTAAGCATCGTCCGCCCGTTGCTTGCCATAGTCCCGAAAACGCCGTCATACCATCCGCCGTACCGCTTCCATCCGAGTCCGCCCGCGCCTTTGAGGAAGGGGATGAAAAAGCCGTAGTCGTTCCACCATTCGTCCGTCGACGCCGTGGCGGCATTCGCGCCGGCCAGCTCAACCTTGTTGTCCGTTCGCCAGTGCAACGTCCTTTCGTCCGCCATGTTCCAGTCCGCAGTCGGGTCGGTCAGCTCCGGACGCGATCCGGTGTCCAGCGAGTCGCGGATTCCGTTGCCGGACGTGAAGCGCATCGTGTACCTGTGCTCGTTTCCGTTCGGATCCGTCCCCACGATGTCGATTCCGTCGGCCAGCCCGAGGTTGTGGAGGTTCTTGCCGATGGTCTCGATGCGCTCCTTGTTGCGCATCGAAAGGACAAGGGCGGTGAGTGCATTTACGGTCGCTTCGTTGATGACGTCGTGTAACGGAAAACCGGTCTTTTCGAAATCGAAGCCGTCCTCGCCGACAACGACCGTATGCCCACGCTCAAAGCCGTCATCACCCTCGTACAGGATCGTCCCATACTCAAATTTGACGTCAAAGCCTCCGGAAGGGGTGTACCAGCCCTCCGCCGTCGTGGGGACGGCTCCATGTACCCCCTGCGCCAGAAACGCCGCCAGGAACCCGTATGCCGCGTATTTCATCGCGCTACCTCCGTCATGCCGTTCGTGACCGCAAAACTCGTATCGGGTTGGATGAGCGCACCGTATACGTCGAACCATCCGGCGAACCGATCCAGCCCGTCGGCCTGGACGGATCCCGCTCCCTCCCAAACGAAGTTGGTCGCCGTGCAGGAAATCGCCCCGGCGGGATTGACGTAGGCCCCCGCGCCGTTCCACACGAACACGCATCCGTTCGTTACGCCGTGCGCGGCGGCGGCCGCCGTGCAGTTCGTGGCGAACAGGGCCGCGTCCGTCGAATCCTCGATCACGAGACGGACGCATCGCGTTGCGTCGACCAGCCTGATTTCCGATACGCCGTTCGTCGCCGTGACGGTGGCGGTCGCTTGAAGTTGTGCCGCGCTCGACGAGATCGCCCGCTCCACGTAGTTCGACACCCACGCTTGGGACGCGGCTATGCCAAACGTGTTCGCCGTGGCGCAGACGGCCACGTACAAAACCAGCATTCGTTTCATCATTCGCGTTCCCCTCCGTCGTTGGCTGTGGCATCGTGAACCGCACAAGGCATCCACTCGTATCCGTCCCACTTCATGACCACCTGGACGAAGCCGCCTCCCGCGCACGGAAGCTGCGCCACCTCCTGGACCGTTCCCGGCTTGACGGGGGCGGTCGTGGTCGAGAACGGCTGCACCAGAAGCCGTCCCTCGCCTATCGCGGCCGGCTGGTCGTCCGCCGCCGTGGCGTGTACCTCGTATTTGGATTCGCCGGCTGACGGAAAACACGCCGCCGGTATGCGCACACTCCATCTACCGTCCGGGTGTTCGTGCGCGGTGCAGTCGAAGTAGGCTCCGTCCGCCTTGAAGACGCGGACGAACAGGCCCGTCATGTCGGCGGGGACGCGCCTAAACAACGCGACGAAGTTGTGCCCCTGCCGGGCCTTGAACGGGCGGAGCGGGAAGTCGAGCCTCGAAACGTCGCAATCTATCTCTGCGTTTATCTGGTCCATGTCATTTCTCCGCATTTGGACTTTCTGTCAAATGCGGTCTCCGCCAGACGCAAACCGAAGTGGCCGCCTCGCGCGCACGCGCACACGCACACGAGGACTCCCCATATCA
>CAYZYQ010000026.1:0-30248 GCA_964482645.1 uncultured Lentisphaeraceae bacterium
GCCTTCAGGTAGTAGAGCGCCATGTCGCTGTTGAACACGCACTCCTTCCCGATCTTCTCCTCCGCGAAGCAGTAGCCGTCGTACCACGGCTTGATGGACTTCACGATGGCGGCTGGGTCGCCGTCCGTGAAGCCGCCCGTCCCCTTGAAGTCGGAATACATCTTCACGACCTCGGCCTCGGAGAACCCGGCCATCGCGTTGTACGCGGGGAGCTGCGTGAGGTTGGCGGCGATGTTGAAGCCGCTCGTCAAGTCGTCCATCGTCACGGGCGAGACGCCCGTCATGAAGATCCGCGAGCAGCCCTCCTTGAACGCCTTGAACCAGTTGCGGTAGAAGCCCGCCCCGTGCGTGACGGACCGGTAGTCGGGATCCGCCTCGTCACGCATCATCGTGTTTGTGAAGTTGTCGTACTCGTCGATGACGAGGTAGATTTCACGGCCGCGCAGACGCGTCCGCGAGACGATCTCGTTGAACTTGTCGACGGCGTTCCGCTCCAACAGACGTTCCACGAATTCCGGCCCGAACAACTCCGCGTAGGCGTACAGGAATGCGTTGAACTGCGTGGAGAGGTAGCGCTCGAAGCGCTCCTCAAGCGCCATTCCGCTACCCCTGTCCACCAGCGAGAAGTCGAGCGCGAGCACGAGATACTTGTTCGCGTTCTCCGTCGGGTTCTCACCAATGTCGAGACCGCCGAAGAGCTTCCGGAAGTTCGCCTTCTCGTTGACGTCGTAGTAGCGGCGCAGCGTCTCGACGAAGAGGGACTTGCCCATGCGCCGGGGGCGCACGAAGAAGACGAAGCTGTCGCGTTCCTCCATCCGCCGGATGTAGGCCGTCTTGTCGACGTAATAGTAGCCCTCGGTGCGGATACGCTTGAAGTCCTTGATACCGTAGGGGATTTTCAGTCGCCGTTCCATGTTTGCCATTCTACCATCCCCTCCCATCCCCGTCAACAAAGCATTCCTGTTGCAGCGTGACAAATTCCTCAGTCCGCATTTTCCTTTTTCGTCGGGAAACAGGCGCGGCAGTCTTTACAATGCGAATCAAACGTCGTCTGCTTGCGCCCGTAGGAAACACGCGCGAGACCGGCGAACACCGTGCCCACCGGGCAAATCCAGTTACACCAGATACGCCCGCGCCCCACAAAGACAAGCACCAGCACAAGGACGAACGGCCCGGCCGCGAGGAGCGCCCCCACCCAGTCGCCCGTCATCTGCGCCACAGACGCCGGCGCGGCGGCCACGTCCCGCACCCACGCCACGGCGCGGCCGAACACGCCGTAGGGATCGACCCACGCATATCCGACAAGGCCACCAACCGTCGCGGCAATCGCGGCGAGCAGCACGGCAAGCCGGACGACAAGTTGCGTCCGACTGACGGGAAGACGGCAGCAGACGCGGCGGACGCTCTGTCGCTTCAAAAAGAAACACGCCTTGCGCAACACGTCCTGCGAAACGCCGAGCGGGCAGATCACCTCGCAGTAAAACCGCCCGAAACCGAGCGTGAGAGCGAGCAGCACAAGCAGCACAACCACATCGAGCGCCAGCACGGCCGGCGCGAACTGCAGCCGCGCCAGATGCGCCAGACCCGCAACGGGTTGCGTCAGCGGTTCAACCGGATCGGGCGGGAGCGTGAACACGCAGACGAGCGCGGCCAGGTTCGCAAGGGCCAGCAGAAAACGCAGAACTCTCAAAATCTTCCTGTTCATTGATGGATGCCTCTTTCGTTCTTCCTTTTTTAACGCCCCCAAATTATAACAAAATTTTCCCCACGTGCGTTCATGCCCATGCTTTTTGATATAATCATACATCCTATGTCCAACGAACAGAAAAAGCAGTCAGCCGCCGGCTCCACCCGGCGGAACGCGCCGCCCCGGAACGTACCGCCCGCGAACTCCCGCAGCGGGTGGGTTCTGCTGTCCATCGTGGCGCTCACGTTCCTGGCAATGCGCTATTTCCAGCCTCAGCCAAACCCGCCGCTCGCCCTGTCGCAGACCGCGTTCCGCCAACATGTGGCGTCGAACGAAGTGGCGAAAGTCGAGCGCGTACGCTTGCTTGAATCCGGCCAAACGTATCTGCGTGGCCGTCTGCGCGGCGCGTCCGAGGAGTTCCGCGTCGTGTTGGCGCCAAACGAAAACGAACAGCTGATGAACGACCTCGCCGCCCATGGCGTGGATTGCCCCATCCGCGAAGAAGAACCGCTGATTGGCCCGTTCATGCAACAGCTGCTCATCTTCGGCGTCTTCGCCGCGCTCCTGTGGGTCTTCATCTACCGTCGGATGATGGGCGGGGGCGGGGGCCCATTCTCCTTCGGGAAGTCGAAGGCGCGTCTCCTCAATACCAACAAGGGTAAAGACCGCATCACGTTCGCGGACGTCGCGGGCGTGGACGAGGCGAAGGAGGACGTGGCGGAGATCGTCGAGTTCCTCAAAAACAAGGAGAAGTTCACGAAACTCGGCGGCCGCATTCCGCGCGGCATCCTTCTCGTGGGCCCGCCCGGCACGGGCAAGACGCTGCTCGCCAAGGCCATTGCCGGCGAAGCGAACGTCCCCTTCTTTTCAATTTCGGGTTCCGACTTCGAGGAGATGTTCGTGGGCGTGGGCGCAAGCCGTGTGCGCGACCTCTTCGAGCAGGGCAAGAAGAACGCCCCCTGCATCATCTTCATCGACGAAATCGATTCCGTCGGACAGAAGCGCAACGCGGGCGGCGTAACGGCTCAGCGGTGTGCGGATCAGACGCTCAACGCGATGCTCGTGGAGATGGACGGTTTCGGCACGAACGACGGCGTGATCGTGATCGCCGCCACAAACCGGCCGGACATTCTCGACCCCGCGCTCCTGCGCCCCGGCCGTTTCGACCGGCAGGTCAACGTGGATCTGCCCACGCTCAAAGGCCGCGAAGCGATTCTCAAAATCCACGCCGCCAAGGTCAAACTCGACGCGGACGTCGACCTCAAACGCCTCGCGCGCGGCACGTCCGGCCATTCGGGCGCGGATCTCGCCAACATCATCAACGAAGCCGCGCTCCTCGCCGCGCGCAAGGGACTCGCCGCGATTCCGCAAGCCGTCCTCGAAGAGGCGCGGGACAAGGTGTTCTGGGGCAGCGAACGGCGCAGTGCCGGTTTCACGCGCAAGGAGTACGAGACGACGGCCTGGCACGAATCCGGCCACGCCCTCCTCCAATTGTTGCTGCCGAACGCCGACCCCCTCCACAAGGTGACGATCATCCCGCGCGGTCGTGCCCTCGGCGTGACGATGTCCCTCCCCGAAAAGGACGTCCTCAACCGCACAAAGTCGTACTTCGAAGACGAACTCGTCGTGCTCTGCGGCGGTCGCCTCGCCGAAGAACTGCACACAAAGGACGTCTCGACGGGCGCGGCGAGCGACATCGCCTACGCCACGCAGATCGCCCGCGCCATGGTCTGCCGCTACGGTATGGGCCGGTTCGGTTTCCAGCAGTTCGTCGAGCCAAATGCGTTTGCGGTCGAGGAGAGCGCTCCTCCCTTCTCGGAAAAGACCGCCCAGGCGATCGACGACGAAGTACACACGCTCATCGAGACGGCCTATGCGCGCGCCCGCCAGTTGCTGGAGGAGAACCGCGCGAAACTGGAACTGCTCGCCACGACGCTTTTGGAGAAGGAAACCATGGACGGACGCGACGTCGAAACGTTGCTCGGACTCGAACGTCCCCACGCGGACGACGAGGCCGAAGCCGCCGCCGTACCGCCCGCCCCCGCAGGAGCGTGAAAACCATGATGTGGAAATGCCGCGAACGTACAATCGACTTGTCCCGCACACGTGTGATGGGCATCGTCAACATTACGCCCGATTCGTTTTCGGACGGCATTCCCACGTCTCGGACTGAAATCGCCATCTCCCGTGCGCGGGCGCACTGGAACGCCGGCGCGGACATTCTCGACCTTGGCGCCGAATCAACCCGTCCCGGCGCAACGCCGCTGCCATGGCAGGCGGAATGGGCGCGGCTTGAACCCGTCCTTCGCATCCTCCGGCGCGAACTGCCGTCCGCCCCGCTTTCCGTGGACACCTATCATCCGGAAACGGCGGAAAAAGCCCTCGCGGGCGGCGCTTCGATCTTGAACTGCGTCTACTCCGAACCCGTACCGGACTTCCTGCACCTCGCGCAGGCATCGGGTTGTGGACTTGTGATCCCCGTGCCGGACGCGCCGCCGCCCGAAGATTTGCGGGGACAGATCCTCGTCGACCCGATGATCGGTTTCGCCTCGACGCGGCAGGAAGATTTGGCGCGGCTCGCGGGATTGGACGCGCTCGCCCGGCGTTACCCCGTGCTCGTCGGCGTTTCGCGCAAACGCCTGATCGGCATGATCACCAAGACCACGTCGCCCACCGATCGCCTGGGCGGCAGTGTCGGCGCCGCGCTCTGGTGCGCCCTTCACGGCGCGTCGGTCGTCCGTGTGCACGACGTGAAGGAGACGCGCCAAGCGCTCGACGTACTCAATTTGCTTGATGCCCAATTACCTGAGAAAGGAGAACGGCCATGGACGCAGCCCACATTTTGAGCCTGATTCCGGACATTGTCCAGGTTCTGATCCTCTATTTCGTTTTCTACTCGATTCTCAAAGCCGCGAAAGGTTCGCGCTTCGGCCAAGTACTCATGGGCGCGGGAATCCTCTTCGCGCTCCTGTTCGTCTTCACCTACCTTTTCAACTTCGACGTTCTGGCCAAGATCATCCAGACGTTGCTGCTCTACTTGATCCTTTCGTCGGTCGTCATCTTCCAACCCGAAATCCGCCGCATCCTCGCCACGATGGGTTCGCTCCTCTTCCAGGATCCGCAACGCATGACGGCGAGCCTTGCTCAACGGACGACGCCCGAAGAACTCGTGGGCATCATCTTTAAACTCGCCAAGGCCCGCACGGGCGCACTCATCGCGTTCGAGCGCGGCATCTCCCTGCGCGGTTTCGACGCAACGGGCGTCGAACTCGACGCACGAATGTCCACCGAACTGTTCTTCTCCATCTTTACGGAACCGATGCCGCTCCACGACGGCGGTGTGGTGATTCGCAAAGGACGCATCGCGGCGGCCCACTGCCTCTTCCCCGTCTCCAACCAGTCCGAACTCTCGTCGTCGGGTATGCGCCACCGTGCCGCCGTGGGTTTGAGCGAGGAGACGGACGCGCTCGTACTCGTTGTCTCGGAGGAAACGGGCCGCGTGTCCGTGGCCCACAACGGTCGTCTCATCCGCTATCCGGGCACGGGGGACGATTCGCGCCAGGCCGTGTTGCGCTGGGTCCGCAAGGCCATGCCGCTCCAGCGGACGACAAGCGAGGCCGTAGTCGACTGGTTCCAGCGACGGCGGAAGAAACTTCTTCGCGCCGCCGCTGCAGAAGCGGAGAAAGCCGAGAAGACGGATAAACCCGAGAAACCTGAGAAGGCCGAGAAAGCCGAAAAGGAGGCGTCGAAATGAAACAGTTCATTCCCCTCTTCACCCGCAACTGGGCGCTCAAACTCCTCGCGCTCGTATTGGCGCTTCTCGTGTTCCACGCGGTTCGCAATTCGGAATCGCGGAACTGGCGGAGCGACGATTCCGGATCGCATATGCCGTACGCGCCACTCACGCGCCAGCAGAACCCGAATCTCACGTATCCGCACAGTCCGTACAAGTTCAACAATCCCTACGGCCCCGAAAACATCACGAACCCTTACGACCCCTACAACCCCGCGTTGTTCATGAAAGACGCCGGCGATGCAAGCCAACACAAGTAGCACACGTACAAATCCCGAAACCACGATCCGGCGGCGGCTGATTGGGCTTTTCATGTTCCCGATCGCCCTGTTCCCGTTTTTAGCCCTCCTCTCCTACGATTGGCGCGACATCCCGGAACTCTGCATCCCCGCGCTGCGGCCGACGGCCAACCTGATTGGCGTGACGGGCGACTATTTCGCCTGGTACGGCTACCTGACGATCGGCCTCGCCGTCTGGTTCGTGCCCGTACTCTGCGTCGTCATCGGTTTTCTCCTTGTCCTCGGCAAGGCCATCCACCCCGGCCGCCGCGCCGTCGGGATGCTCCTCTTTCTCGTGTCGGCCACGTGTCTGCTCCAGTTGTGCGGACTCTCCCCGGCCGTGCGCGAACTGCTCCACACGCTCAACATCGAACCCAACGCCGGCGGCGCAGTGGGCTACCTGATCATGACGCGCGGATTGGCGCGCCTTCTCTCGCCATTCGGCGCGGGCATCCTCGTCGGGTCGATCATGCTTCTGTCCATCTTCATGATCATCGGTCTCAAGACCATCGTCGGCGGCTTGGCGCGGTTGACGGCCTGGGCCTCTGAACGCGAACCGGAAACCGAAACGGTGGTTCCGACGGACGATGCGTTTGCCACGGCGGCTGCGGCCCGCGCCCAGGCCACTGCCGACCGCCAGGCGGAAAAAGACCGAATTGCCGCCGAAAAGGCTGCGCTCAAAGCCGAAAAAGAAGCCGCCCGCGAAGCGCGCCGCCAACAACGTCTCGCCAAAAAGGCCGCGCGGGAGGAAGCCCGTGCCCGGCACCTTGCGGAAAAGGAAGAAGCTCGCGCCCTACGAATCGCCGAACGGGCCGCGTTGGCAGCCGAACGGCAAGCCGAAGAGGAACACCTTCATCAGACGCACGCGGAACAGGTGGCGAACGTCCGCGCCCAGCACGAAGCCGAGTTGTCTGGCGAAGACTGGGTGCGCCCGTCTACCCGCAGCCCCGCAAAACCCGCGCCGGCCGCGCCGCCGCCGGTGTCTCCGGCGTCGCTTGCAACCCCCGCCCCTGCGGCCGTTCCCGCGCCATCCCCCGCCGCACCGGCAACAAGTGAACCCGAAGCGCCGGCCGACCCCCTTTCGCCCTACGTGCTGCCGCCGCCCGAACAAGTATTGAATCCCGTACCGGAGTCGAAAGCCGAACACGGCGACGTGGAGGCGATGGAGGCGCGTCTCGTCGAGACGTTGCGCGTTTTCCACGTCGAGGCGATGCCCGCGTTCCGCGTCGTCGGCCCCGTCGTCACGCAGTACGCGCTCACGCCGGCGCCCGGCGTGAAAGCCGAACGGATCTCCGCGCTCTCGGCGAACCTCCAAATGGCGCTCGAAGCGAAGTCCGTCCGCATCCAGGCGCCGATTCCCGGCAAGAACGCCGTCGGCATCGAAGTGCCGAACCTCCGGCCGGCGTCCGTCAGTTTCCGTGAAATCGTCGACGGCGAACTCTGGCGCACGAAGACGCCGTGGCCGGCCGAACATCAACCGAAGTTCCATGTGCCGCTTCTGCTTGGCAAGGACGCCGCCGGGAACGATCTCGTCGTCGACCTTGCGAAAATCCCGCACCTTCTCGTGGCCGGCGCCACGGGACAGGGCAAGTCCGTCTGCCTCAACTCGATCATCAACGGCCTTCTCATGTGCCGGACGCCCGACCAATTGCGGTTCATCATGGTGGACCCCAAGCGCGTCGAGTTCACGAGCTACAACCGCCTTCCCCACCTGCTCGTCCCCGTCATCAACGACACGAAGAAAGTCGTTTTCGGTCTGCGCTGGGCCGTCGTTGAAATGGAGAAGCGTCTCAAAATGTTCGCGCGCGCGAACTGCCGCAACATCGTGGACTTCAACACGCGCAAAACGATTTCGCAGCCGGACTTCTTCGGCGGAGAGGAAGCCGTGACGGATCCCGACATGCCGCGCACGCTCCCTTACATCGTCATTGTCATCGACGAAGTGGCCGACATCATGCAGGCCGCGCAGAAGGAAGTCGAGCCGGTCATTGCCCGTCTGACGGCCCTCGCCCGCGCCACCGGCATTCATCTGATTCTCGCCACGCAGCGTCCGGACACGAAAGTCATCACCGGCACGATCAAGTCCAACATCCCCGGCCGTATCGCGTTCAAAACGTCGTCCTCCATCGATTCGCGGACGATTCTCGATTCGCCCGGCGCGGAAGATCTGATTGGACGTGGCGACATGCTTTTCCGCACGGCGGAGGGGTTGCTCCTTCGCGCCCAAGGGTCGTACATCTCCGACGAGGAAATCGGCCGTATTATCGACTTCATCGGCGACCAGCGTCCGCCCAACTTCAACGAACAACTGTCCAAGCGGCTCGACCGCATCAAAGAGGAAGATCCGGAGGACAGTCTCGACGACGAGGAAGAAACGTCCGAAGACGCATCGGAATCCGCCAGTTCCTCATCGGGCGCGACGGCCGCCGGTGGTAAGAGCAACGGCGAAGGCGAGGCGCTTTTCAAGGCCGCGCTCATCGTTCTGCGCGATACGAAACGTGCCTCGACGTCTCATCTCCAGCGACGCATGAAAATTGGCTACAACCACGCGGCCCGCCTCATGGACGAACTGGAAGACCGGGGCGTCATCGGCCCCGCCCGTGGCGCCGGCCCGCGCGAAATTCTTATCGACCCCGAAACCCTGCTCAACGAAACCCCGGCCGCGCCCGCCGAGGGCGATGTGCCGACAGACGGCGGGGCAGGCGATGACGTACCGCCCGCCGCCGATCCGACGGATGAGCCGCCGCCGCTCGACGACGCCTATGGGGAAACGCTTTAAACCATACTGATTTTAACAACAGGAGTCCACATGTCATTCGGAGACACACTGAGAACCGCCCGTGAAGCCAAAGGCCTGACCTGTTCGCAGGTCGCCGCCCAGACGCGCCTCCTCGTCCAAATCGTTGAAGAGATGGAACGCGAGGACTTCCATCGTATAGCCGCGCCCATCTACGGACGTGGATTCGTCCGCCTCTACGCCCAGTGCGTCGGCCTCGATCCGATTCCCCTCACGGCGGAGTTCATGGAACTTTACGAAGGGCGACGCGCCCCCGTTGTCAAGACGCGTCCGCAACCGTCGGTCGACGAAACGCCCGTGCCCCCCGCGCCGGCCGTACCGGCCGATTTGCCGCCATCGCGCACGGTCGCGCCGCCCGCATTCGCCGAACGTCCATCGCCGTTCAGCGACGACCCGTTCGACCTGCCCGATGCGCCATCGGGAAGCCCCCAACCGCCCGATGAATCTGCATCGGCACCGGACGCCGCCGTGGAACCGCCGCCCTCGGTGCATGACGCGCTGGGCGATTTGGATCTCTTCAACCAGCCCGTCGATTCATCGCCGCGTGTCCGTCCGACGGACGTCCCGCCGCCGCGTGTCGATTCGCCCTATCTTCCGTCTTACACCGACGTGCCGCGTCCCTCGGCCGCCGCACGGTTCTCGGCAGGCTTGTCCAATGTCTCCCACAGCGTTATTTCGACCGTGCGCCGGATTCCGCGCAGTGCCTGGCGTTTTTCCATCCTTGTTCTGGGCGCGTTGCTTGTGTTGACGCTCGTCATCTTCGCCTGTACGAAACTCTACCAGTTGACGACGCCGAAAGACACCCCGCCGCCCGTCGCCCCAGCGCCGTCCGCCGAAACGACGGATGCGCCGACGCGCCCAACGACAGCGACCGCAACCGACACGAAGACCGCGCGTCCCATGCCGCCGAAAAAACCGGGCAAACTGACGACGACCGGCGAAAAAATCCCTGCACTCTACATTGACTGACATGAAATGTGAACTCTGCCACAAACGGGAGGCGGTCAAGGCCGTCACCGTCAAGAACGCGGAAAAAGGTTCTGCGGAAGAACGTTACGTTTGTGCGGACTGCGCCGCCCGATTGAACCAGCCGTCGTCGGCCGCGAAGAAACGAGACGCACAGCCGACCGTCACGCGCATCGAGGGCGGCGAATCGGCGCCGCCGTTTATCAAGAACTTTCTGGAAGCCGCCGTCGGGCTTGTCAAAGGCATCGAAGGCGCAACCGAACAGCATCTCGTCTGCCCCGTCTGCCATGCCACGTGGGACAAACTCAAAGAGAGTGGTCGTCTGGGTTGTCCGAGTTGCTGGAAAACGTTCGCGAAGGAACTCCAGGAACACGTGTTGCGGCCGGAATACGGCCCGACCCACCTCGGCGCACCGCCGGCCGCCGCCGCGCACACGCAACCCGCCCTTTCCCGCGCCCATTTGGAACGCGAGTTGAAAGCCGCCATTGCGCGTGAAGACTACCGAAAGGCAGCCGCGCTCAAAAAATCGCTCGACGCGCTGGACGCGGGGAAGGAGACGGCCTGATGTACGCACGCCCCTTCCCCGGCAACGGACCCGAATTGCGTCCGCTGGACATTCTGCGCGGCGGTCACGTCATGCTTTGGCGCAATCCTGCCAACAAGGTGTTCGGCGAGCGCGACGCCGTGACGATCGAGATGCCGTGGAAAACGCCACTCGATATCGCCAAGGCATTGGACAAGGCGTTTCAGGAGGAAAAGAAACTCGCCGCCGAACAGACGTTTGCCTGGTCGTCGACGTTCGGCTACCTCTCGCCCGACCCGCTGCACTGCGGCACGGGCTTGGGCATCGCGGCCGAGTTCCACTTGGAAGCCCTGCATCTCATCGGCGACTTGCCCGCCGTGCTGGCCGGCATCGAAGCCGTACGTTTCACGGCGCAGAGCATTGAGACCGACGGCATCCGCCAGGCCGGGCACGTCTTCCGCATTTCCAATCTGGCCACGTTGGGCATCGTCGAATCCGATCTCGTCAAGCGGGCAGAAAGCCTTTTCACGGATCTGACCATTCAGGAACTCGCCGCGCGTCGTGCCATCGTGCTCGATTCGCCGCGCATCTTCCTCGATTCCATCGCACGTGCGCTGGCGCTCCTGCAGTCGGCGCGGCTGCTCGCGCCCGGCGAAGTGTTCGATATGCTCTCCCCCGTTCTGCTCGCCGCCTCGATGGGCTACCTCGACGGCATCACACGCGCGGAGACGGTCAAACTGATGAACGCCCAGCTGGACAAGCCCGAACTCCCGCCGCCCGAATCGGCGGAGGACGACCGCCAGCGCGACGAACGGGACGCGAAACTCGCGGACAAAATCAACAAACGTTTCGCCCGCGTCCGCCTCAACACACGCGCCACCAATATCCTTTAAGTACACACGATTCGTTTCACATGAACACAGACTACACACCCGATGCCCAACAGGCGCTGGCCGGCGCCGAAGATGTCGCCCGCCGGTTCGGCCATTCCTACATCGGCACGGAGCACATTCTCTGCGCCATTCTCGCCATCCCGACGTGCGAGGCCTGCCGCCGTTTCAATCTGCTTGAAATCGACCCCGACGAACTCCGTCTCCAGATCGAGCAAATGATTGGACGAGGCGAAAATCTCATGGTGCGTGGTGACATCCCGCTCACGGCGCGGACCAAGAAAATCCTCCAACTCGCCAAACTTGAAGCGAGCCACCAGCACACGTCCGCCGTCGGCACGGAACACCTCGTATTGGCCATGCTCCGCGAAGGCGAATCCGTGGGTGCCCAGCTTCTGTTCAACAAGGGACTTGACGCCGAGAAGTTCCTCGCGATCGACGCCGATCCGGCCACCGCCGTTCCGCCCGAAGCCGCCGCCGAAAATGGCGAGGAGTCGGCGGACGACGCGGAGAACGACGCGGCGCTGCGGATGCTTGGCGAAAAAAATGCGACGCAGAACAAAAAGGCAGGGAAGACGCCCGCGCTCAACACGTTCGGTCGCGATTTGACGGCGCTCGCGCGGAAAGGCGAACTCGATCCCGTTATTGGCCGCAAGAGCGAATTGCAGCGCATCGTCCAAGTACTCTGCCGCCGATCGAAAAACAACGCCGTCCTCATCGGCGAAGCGGGCGTTGGTAAAACGGCCGTCGTGGAAGGTCTGGCCCAGGCCATCGCCGTGGGCGACGTGCCCGAACGGATGCGCGACAAGCGTGTCATTTCGCTCGACATCGCGCGCGTCGTGGCCGGCACCCAGTATCGCGGGCAGTTCGAAGAGCGCCTCAAGCAAATCATCGAGGAAACGAAAGGCGCCGGAAACGTCGTCCTCTTCCTCGACGAAATCCACACGCTCGTCGGCGCGGGCGGCGCTGAAGGCGCGATGGACGCGGCGAACATCCTCAAGCCCGCGCTCGCACGTGGCGAATTGCAAGTCGTCGGCGCGACGACGTTGAAGGAGTACCACAAATCCATTGAAAAAGACGCCGCACTCGAACGCCGCTTCCAGTCCATTCTCGTCAACGAGCCGTCCATCGACGACGCGGCGGCCATTCTGGCGGGCATTGCGCCGCGTTATGAGTCGCACCACCACGTCAAATTCTCGCCCGACGCCTTGCGGGCCGCCGTCACGTTGACCGCGCGGTATCTGCCCGCGCGATTGCTCCCGGACAAAGCCATCGACGCGATTGACGAAACGGGCGCTCGTGTGCGCATGAAAGCCGCCGTGCGTCCGCCCGACCTCAAGGCCGACCAGGCTGCCATCGACGAAATGCACGCGAAGAAGGACGCCGCCGTCAAGGCCAACGCATTCGAGGAAGCCGCCAAATGGCGAGACGCGGAAATCGAAGCCCATCGGGCGCTCGAAGCCAAGCTCAAGGCCTGGCGGGCGGAACACGTTGAAAAACTGGTGGAAATCACGGCCGACGACATCGCCGCCACCGTCGCATCAATCAGTGGCGTGCCCGTCGAACGCATCACGGAAGCCACGTCGGGCAAACTGCTGAACATCGAACGCGACCTCAACGCCGCCGTCATTGGACAGAACGACGCAATCAATTCGATCGCGCGCGCCCTGCGCCGCTCCCGCGCCAACCTTGGCGACCCCAAGCGGCCGATTGGTTCCTTCCTCTTCCTGGGACCGACGGGCGTCGGCAAGACCCTCCTCGCCAAGATGCTGGCCGAGAAAATCTACGGCGACCCCAAGGCGCTCATTGCACTCGACATGACGGAGTTCTCCAGCGGGTTCACGAGTTCGCGCCTCGTCGGCTCGCCGCCCGGCTACGTCGGCTATGACGAAGGCGGCCAGCTCACCGAGCGTGTCCGCCGCCACCCCTATTCCGTCGTTCTCTTCGACGAATTCGAAAAAGCGTCGGGCGAAGTGATGAACATGATGCTTCAGTTGTTGGACGACGGACGACTGACCGACGGACAAGGGCGTTCGATCGACTTCCGCAACACGATTGTCATCGCCACGGCGAACCTCGGGTTCGATTTCGCCCGCGAAGGCAAGTCGTTCGGGTTTTCGCAGGAGACGGCCACGACCTCCTACGAGGCGCTACGTGACAAACTTCTGGAAGAGGCCAAACGGACGTTCCGCCCCGAACTGCTCAACCGGTTTGATGAAACGGTCGTCTTCAAAAAACTCGGCCGCGACGAAGTTGTGAAGATTCTCGATCTGGAACTCGCGAAACTTCGCGCCCGCCTTTCCGAAAAGGACATGACGCTCGAACTCGACACGTCGGCCGTCGACTTCCTCTGCGCCAAGGGTTCGGACGACGCGATGGGCGCACGCCCGCTTCGCCGTGCCGTCCAGCACTGGGTCGAAGATCCGTTGGCAGATTTGCTGTTGCGTGACACGCTCCACCCCGGCCGCATCGCCGTCGCAACGACAAAGAATGGCGCGGAGTTGACGTTCAAACAGTCAAAACCCCGCGCCGCGGCGAAATCCGCCGAATAGGGCCGTCGACTAGAAATCGACGCGCCCGGCCGTGAGTCCGTCCACTGTCGCCGTCAGCGCAATCGGGCCTGTCGCCCCTTTGTCGCGGCGGACGACGACCACGGCCTTGCCGAAGTAGAGCGGGTGGGCTGCGACGTTCGTGAACACGTCGTAGCCACGCGGGTCGCCGTTGCCCACGGCCACGATGCGGCCCGGCCCGGTGAGGGAGAACGCCACGCGGTTTTTCGCCCACGGGTTGCGGACTCCCTGCGCGTCTACAACATCCACCTGCACGAACACGCACGTCTCGCCGTCGGCGGGCAGCGTTTTCTGTTCAGGCGTCAATTTCACCGCGACGGGTGCGCCCGCCGTCCGCTGAACGGCTTCGCCGATTTTCTTCCCGTTCTTGTAGGCAACGGCTTTGAGTTCGCCCGGCGCGTACGGCACGTCGAACCAACGCAGACGGTAACGGTCGCACACGTCATAGTAGGGATTCAAGCGATAGTTTTCCGTGCAGTCGCTCACGACCACGTCGCGAATCGACGCCCATGTGCCAGGCTTGAGATCGTCGAAGACAACGCGGACAAACCGCGCCGCTTCGGCTTTCGGCATCACATCGTACTTGGCCGCCAGCGGTTTCTTCGTGTAGTCGCGCCAGACTTTGCCGTCGTCCGACAAGCGAATCGTCCAGGCATAGTTCCCGGCCGCCTGTTCGGTCTCCACGAGAATCGTCTGAAACGCCGTCTTCGCACCGAGGTCAACCTGCCACCACGCACCCTTGGCGCCGTCCTGGGCGCACCAGCGCGTCTCGGTTGTGCCGTCGAGCGCCAACGCAGCCGCGTTCACAAGGTCGCCCTTCCGTTCCTCGCTGCTCGCAGAAGTCGGCCGACCGGTGGCGAGATTGCGCACCTTCTGCACGACGCCCTTCACGCGGCGGCCCAGCGATCGTCCATTTAGGAAAAGCTCGGCCTCGTCGCCATCCGTATAGACATAGACGGGCGTCTTCTTTCCTTCGCGTCCCGTCCACGTCCAGTGCGGCGCGATATGGACGGTTGTATCCTTCGTGTTCCAGTGGGCACGGTAGAGGTAGTAGCGATCCTTCGGTACGCCCATGAGGTCGACGATGCCGAAATAGGAACTGCGGGCGAGTTCGGCATTTTTGAGCGGCTCCATCATCGGGAACGACCCCTTGTCGTGGATATAGGGCGTCGGTTCGCCGAGGTAATCAATGCCCGTCCAGACAAATTCGCCACCACAGTAACGGTCGCGCTCCATGCGGGCAAATTCGACATCCGGAATGTCGCTCCACGGCGCGGCGTTGTGATCGTACGACCCCACTTCGCGGTCTTTCACGGCGTAATCCGTTTTGTGCGACGCGGGCGGCTGCTCGAAATAACCGAAACTGCTGAGCGCGGACGCGCTTTCGGAGTAGAGGACAGGCTTGTCCGGATACTTCGCCTTCACCTTGGTGTACTGGGCGCCGTAATTCCAGCCCGTGATGTCGAGTTCGGCGAACATTCCGCTGTCGACGGCAAACGCATGGCAACAGCCGATCCCGACGGGGCGCGTCGTATCGAACGCGCGAATCGCGGCACGGAAAAGGCGGAAACGTTCCGCGCTCATGCCGTCCTGCGCGTTCGGATTCTTGCCAGACCAATCGTATCCATTGGGCGGAATCTCGTTGCCAATCGACCAGACGATGACACAGGGGTGGTTGCGATCCCGCAACGCGAACTGACGAAGGTTGCGCGTCACATAGGCCTCAAGATTTTCGTCCGGCCGCCGTCCCGCCGTGCCGTCCCACTTGTCGAAGCACTCGTTCCAGACGACAAGTCCCATCTCGTCGCAGAGTTCCAGCACCTGCGGATCACAGGCATTGTGGCTCGTGCGAATGGCGTTTACACCCATATCCTTCATAATCTGCAACTGGCGTTTCATCACACTGCGATTGAACGCCATGCCGAGCGGCCCCATGTCGGAATGCAGGTCGACGCCCTTGATCTGTACGCGACGACCGTTCAAGTGGAAACCGTCGTCCGCCGGAAACGCAATCGACCGAATGCCGAAGCGCGTCTTCACGACGTCGGTACGCCCCTGAACGGCGAGTGTCACCTCTGCCACGTGGAGATTTGGATGTTCCACGTCCCAAAGCGCCGGATGGCGCACCTCGCCCTCGAACGTGAACGCGGCCGCACTGCCGGCCGCAACCGTGCGCGTCTGCGGCGCACACGTCATCACGGAATGTCCCGAACCGTCGAGGACACGAAGGGAAACGACCGCCTCCGCCGCCGTCGCCAGACGATTCGTCGCCGCGACGGCCACGCGGACGGTCGCGCTAGGTTGGGCGACGGCGGGCGTCGTCACAAACACGCCATCGGGCGCGACGTGGACGGCGGGCGCCGAGACGAGGCGAACGGCGCGATAGATGCCCGCACCCGGATACCAGCGCGAACCGTGCTGCCGTGTGTCGGCATGGACGGCGAGCACATTGACCCCCTCCTTGACGAACGGCGCCGCGTCCACACGGAAACTCATGTAGCCGTAGTCCCAGCCGCCCGCGAGATGTCCGTTGACATAGACTTTCGGCCGTGCCATTACGCCATCAAACGCAAGCCAGAGGGCGTCGCCCGCGCGGACGGCAGCGGCCTGTTCGCGCGTAAGCGTGAACGTCCGGCGATACCAACCCTGACCACGCCACGGCAACTTGCCCGAACCGCCGTTCGCCTCCGGGTCGAACGGACCCGAAATCGCCCAGTCGTGCGGCACGTCCACCGTTTGCCATGCGGCATCGTCGAACGCCGGATGGGCCGCCGCGATCGGCGCTTTCTCCGGTTCTTTCGCGAATTTCCATGGCCCATTCAGCGAGACCGCCGTCGCCGCACCGGCAGTTTCCACACCGGCAACGAGCGCGGCACAAAAGATCCCCAAAAGGCTTGTCTGCTTCATAATATGAATGATTGATCTATAATCAACCTCGTCACTTGCGAATCGTCTTCGCGAATTCGTTGAAGAAGATCGGATAGTCCGACGTGAAGTGGTCGAAACCAATATCCCACAGACGCTTGTGGACGTCCGCGTTCTGCCCCTCGGTCCACGTCACGGTCTGCGCCGAAACGCCATGCTGATGGAGCAGCTCGATCGCCCGTTTGAGGAACGGCGTAGAAGGACAGAACGGATCGGCTTTCGAGAGATCCGTGCGGACGTGAATCTGCACCTGGTCGATACCATCGAATCCCGTCGCAGCCATCTCGTCCAGACGCTTCTGCACGAACGCTTCGGTCTTCGCCACGTTCTCCGGACTGTTGTCACGCGGGAAGTTGCCCAGCCAAACCATCGAACGACCCTTGGGGGCGACTTTGCGCCACGCCACGACCTTGCGCCAATCCCACGAGCAGTAATAAGTCTGCTCGATGACGCCGAACTGATTGGCCAACCGCGCGATTTCCGCTGGCGGCGCACCCTTCTCGTCCACGTACAGCAGACGTTCCGGACGCCCCCGCATGGCGGCGAAAACGGTCTCCATCGTCGCGATGCGCGTCGTGGCGTATTCCTTGCCCAGATACGAGCCGGTGTCGACGTCGCGAACCTGATCCCACGTCAGCTTGTGGACGGGCGTCGCGGCAAATTCGGGCGTGATGCCCCGACCGATACGCCGGAAGTTGTCGTCGTGCATGGCAATAGCCACGCCGTCCTTCGTCATCCGTGCGTCGGCTTCGGGCGCAAAACCCATGCCCCAGCACCAAAGAAACGTTTCCATCGAATTGTCCGGCCGCGTGTTCGCGCCGCCACCCCGGTGGATCTGGCAACGGAACAACCCTTTTTCGCGCGGAATCGGCGCCGGCTTCGCCCATTCACCCGCAACCGCGCCCAACGCCGCCGCGAACACGCATACCATCATCGTCTTTTTCATCTGTTCATTTCTCCTGTTTGTTTACTCGTCAAAAAATCTGTATCCGTTCCAACACACCCGTCCGTCACAAATCCGGTTCACGTCCCGTACGTTGCCAGACACCCAGCGCCTGGTAGAACGAACCCCAGCACCCGTGTCCCATGCCAATGCCGTGGTAGATTTTCTTGTCCGTCGAACGAATGGCGTTGAACGCCGCGTAGACGGCACACGGCGCACACGTAGTGTCGGCGAAACCGACGACGACACGCACGGGGCACGTGATACGGGACGCGAAATTCGCGCCGTCGAAATAAGGCGCATGGCGTTCGGCGGCGGCCTTCTCTTCGGCACGCTGGTTTTCAATGATGCGCGGCCAACCGCTCTGACGATTCTTAAGATAGCCCATCGTGTCCGTAATCGCCGGCACGAACATGACGCCGCGCGTGAACCGACGGCTCAACCCCAACAGGTAGAATCCGAACCCGCCACCCTGTGACGTGCCCGAGTAGGTGAAATCGGTCAAGTCGACTTCCGGACACGCACACAGCCATTCGACCGCACGGTTGATGCCCAGCAACGCCCGATAGAAGTAGTAGTCTTCACGGCTTTTCGCAATACCCGCCGATGCGTACGATCCAACGCCATAACGGGCCTTGAGCGCTTGCGCGTTTTGCCGATGCTGTTCTTTGAGTTTGTCCAAATCACGCGCGGGAACGAACGGATGGACGGTGATCAACATGCAGATCGCATCAGGCGCTCCCTGCATGTCATTCGTCCAACCGCCCTCGCCGGCGGCGGGAACCTGGAATCGAACCGGGTATTTCTTCGTCGCGGCGGCGTCCTTCGGAATCGACAGAAACCCGTGGACGCGCGTACCGCCCCACGTGGCGAACGAAATCCGCCAGAAATTGAACGCGCCCGTCGAGCGGTCGGCCTGAAACTGGAGTTGCGGATCGGCCGGGACTGTCGCGTCGAGGTGCGCGACGGCCTGCGCCCAAAACGCATCGAAGTCGGCGGGGGACGGTGACCCCTTCTCCAATTTCTCGGGTTCATAACCCACGCCGAAAACGGTCGGCCGCGTATTGTCCGGCGTCCGCAGATTGAGCCGCAAGAAACCGGGTTCGGCCAACGTCCCCGTCACCTTGAACGGATTCGCCCGCGCGAGGTCGATCTGCCCTTCACCGACTTTGCATGGGCCGAAATTGTCGACCACGTAGTCAACGCGCCCCGACGAAACGTTTTGCCCCGCCGCGTTCAGGGCCGTGACGGTAAACGTCGCCGTCTGCCCACACGGGTAAAGGGCGTTCGTCCGATCCGCCGTAATTGAAAAGGTCAACGCCTCTGCCCACGCGACTACCGCCGCAACGACCGCCACGCCCATCACGCATACTTTTTTCATGTTCACATTCCTGTTCGTTGTTGTTCTCATATCACTTGTTCTTTCGGACAATCCGGCATCGCCGTTTTCCGACGTGCGAGAAGAAGAAATGCCGCAAGCGTCGAACACGCAAGGAGGTGGAGCGGAAGATCGCCCCACCGCGTGTAGGGCGTCGGCACGTTCTTCGCAGGAACCGGCACGGCCGCGACCATCGTGCCCGGCACGTCCACGGCGGGACGGGCGCGGGGTGCGTCCGCGCCCAGCCACTGCGTCTTCGCGTCGGGCGTCACCACGCCCGTCACGCCCGAATTGCCTACGCGGATGACGGGCAGTCCCGTCTCCACGGCCCGCATCACGGCCTGCCACGCATGTTGTTCCGCCTCCGTCGAACGCGAGAACCAGCTGTCATTCGTGATCAGCACGAACACCTGCGCCCCCATCCGCGCCCCCTGCCGCGCCAGACGCGGATCCGTGTCCTCGAAACAGATGAGCGGCGCCAGCGTCACCGACGCACGTTCCGCGTCCGTCCGCCCCCGTACCGGCAATTCCAGCGTCTTGGGTTCGCCCGGCCAGATCGATACGCCCACAGGCGAGAGTTTCTGCAACGGCGTAATCCACTTGTCGAACGGAATGTACTCGCCGAATGGCACGAGATGCTGTTTGGCGTAAACGTCGACCGCCACATCCGCACCCGAGGACGTGTAGAGCGCGGCCGCGTTGTACACACGCCGGTCACCGTCCGCCATCATCTCCACATCGTCGCCGCCCGCCAACAACGCGGCGCCGCCCGTCTTCTCGGACACGCGCCGCGCCATGCGCCGGGCGTTCGCGCCCGACACCTTTCCGAACTCGCACATCGCGCTTTCCGCCCAAACGACCAGATCTGGCCGCGCCGCCGCCGCCGTTTCGAGCAGCCGGTCGTAGATTTCAATCGGCTTCTCCTGCGGATCCTTCTCTTTGAAGAGACATGGCATATTCCGCTGGACAAGCGCCACACGCAGGGTCTGCGTAATCGGCGTCGCGGGAATCGTCTGTGCCGCACCGTAGACGAGCAACACGACGAGGAGCGGCACCGCCGTTTCGGCCGACCGCAGCAATCGTGCGCCCTTGAACACTGGACGCGGCTGCCGCCGCATCTGCGCGACGAGACGGCAAACGAGCGTGGCGAAGACACCGTTGACGAGCACGACCAATCCGCTCACAAGGTAGACGCCGCCGAGTTTCGCGGGCGCAACCAACCCCGGCACGTGCGCCAGACCCGTCCCCAAAAAATTCCACGCAAACCCCGTCAACGCCGTGCCGCGCACCCATTCGAGAGAGGCCCACGCCAACGGTTCCACGAGGACGATTGGCACAAGCACAACAGCCGGATAACGATCCGCCCACCGCCGCGTCAGGCGCCACGCATGGGCGTCGAGCCAACCGAAGAACGCGAAATAGCCCGCGCAGTAGGCGGCAAGACCCAGCCACCCCAGCACGACGAGCGGCCACGGCCCGCCGTTCTTGACGATGGCCGGCATCCACGCCAACGTGGCGAACCAAAACAACGCGCCGCTCAGCAACCAAACGCCCGCCGCGCGTTTCGGCGCGGCGAGACGCGCCACGACAAGCAGCGGCGTCAAGGCAACGACCAAGCCCGCCGTTTCGCCGCACGGCGGAAATGCCGCCCACAACAGGACGGCGCTCACGACGGCCGCGACTACTTGGACAATTCCAACCATACGCGCAAAACCTCCGAAGCACTCCAAGCCTGAGCCCGACACCCCTTCTGCGCATGGGGCGCGTCGCCGTCGGCAATTTCAGACACATGGCACACGCAACTCGCGTTGATGTTTTCGATCCCGGACGCCAGCAGCGACAACGCCGTCTCCTTGTCGACAAGGCCGCTTTTCGCCCATGCCTCCACGAACATCGGATAAGGCCACGCCCACACCGTGCCGTTATGATAGGCAGGTTTGCGACACGTGTCCTCGTCCCCGGCATACATACCTTTGTAACGCGCGTCGCCCGCCGCCAGCGAACGAATACCGCCCGGTACGAGCAGACGTTCACAGGCCGCCAAGACGCTCCGCGCCACAGAACCATCGCTCGGCACAAGGCCATAGGAGAGGACGAAGAGCTGGTTGGGACGAATCCCGCGATCCGGCCGCGCGGCGGCCGCCGACTCACCCTGCGGCGCGTCGAGACAATCGTACAGACCGTCCACGCCGTCGTGCCGCGTGAAATACCGCATCAGCGATGCCAAGGCTTTGTCCGCCAGTGCCGTCCACTTCGCGCCGCCTAGAAAACGAAGGCTCGCAATCCACAGCGCCTGAATGTCGACGGGGTAGCCGTGACGCGGCGTACAGGCTGGATAGTTCGTGTCCATCCACGTAAAATGCGACGGCGACCAGACCAGCCCAGATGCCGCGTCCATGTGAATGCCGTTCGGCGTCCCCGTCACGTAGTTTTCGGCAATCGATTCCAGCACCTGCGCCAGTGTCCGCCCGCCGCAATCCGTCGTCAACAGGGCACGGCCCTGCTTCGCCACGAGATCGCGCACGGCGAGGATGAAGAAGAGCGGCGCATCCGCCGTGTCGCGATTGCCGGCCGTGTTGCCATAAATGATGTTCGGCAGCGTCCCCCGTTCCTCGAAACGCGCGAACGCCATCACAATGTCAAACGCTTCCCGTACACGGCCAGCCGCAATTGCGCCGCGTAGGAAAATGAACGTGTCGCGTCCCCAGTCGAGAAACCACGGATAGCCCGCGATGACGGTCTTCACGTCGTCGCGTTTGACGACGAACAGATCGAGCGCCTGTTGCAACGCGACAGGCACGGATTCGACAGCTGGCAAGGAGACGGATTCGGGGAAAACGCTCTCGCCGCATTCTGCGGCCTTGGCGAAACAAATCAGATCCGCCGACGCGCCGGCGGTGAAATCGCACGACACCCAACCCGGCGAAAAGAGATCGCCCGCCGGCTCCTGTCCGCGTTCAGCCTCTTCGGGATGCGCAACGTTGTACGTCCATTCCCCTTCCGGATGGAACGTCCCGCCGACGACGGTGAATCCCGCCGCGTCATGGATGCGTTCCTCCCACTTCGCCTCAGGGCCTTGGTAGGCTTTCGTCGTCGCGTGGAAACTACGCGCCTCCATGTCGGGACGGAAGACGATGCGCACGGACGCCGCAACGGCATCGCCCGGCAGACGGACAACCCGCAGACGCGCCGCGCGCGTTCCACGCCGCGCCAAGGCGAGCGTGAAAGAGAAGCGGACGGAACGGCCCATGCCGCACGGCACGGTGAAGAACCAAACGGCCGTACGGCCCGCCGGATCGGCGTGGAAGGAATCAATGCAGTCCGCATTGATCTCACGCGAGAAGCCCTCGTGCTGCAACCAGCACCGGCAGCGCGTCCACAGCACCAAGCGATCTCCCGGCACATCGGGATTCACGTTGGCCGCAAAGAGCGCATCGTACTGACTGCGAATTTCGCCCCAGGCGAGTTTGACGCGGCTCATCGACCCCGTGCCGTCGGACAAAACTGTTTCAAGCGTTCGATCGGCCCGGATTTCCGCGCCCGACCAAACAAGTTTCACGCGACTCGCAGCGGCCAGAGGCGTCATCAAAATCTGCGACGACGTGCGCACGACGCCATCGGGCGCGAACGCGGCCACATCGATCGTACGGGTTTCCGCGCGCGTTCCGTCACCCACGTAGGGCGGCAGATCGAGAACCGCCTGCCGTCCCCGCGCCCGCGCCACGGCCAGCGTCCGCGTCCCATCCGTCACCTCCACACGGAAATCGTGCGGCGCGACGACACGAAGTGCGCAACCCGCCGGCACGCAAACTTGCCGCCGCGCATCTTCCGGCCACGTCCATGTAACGACGGGACGGTCCGTCGCCTGCGCCGGGGCGAGATCCGCCGGCGGCGGTGTGGGCGGCAGATCGCGCGGTTCGAGGCAAAGGACTTCGCCCGGATCGAGATAGACGCCCGCGTGGGGATCGATTTCGAGCGGTTTGCCCGTCACGAGGTCGCGCGTTCGCGTGGCGTCGAACGCCGCGACATCCCAACAAATCGTCGTCGGGTGGCCACAGTCGAGATTCGCCAGCACGAGCACGGGACGTACCCCGGCGCGGAAGACGGCGAGCGTATTGCCGCCACCGCGCGTGACGAGGCGCAACGCGCCGCCTGGTCCGAACGACGGGTGTTCGGCCAGCAGCGTGTTGAGACGGGCAATGAGGGCGACCATGTTGTCGGCCGCGCCCCAATTGAGCGCACTCGCGCCGTGGACGTCGATCTTCTCCGTCGCGAACCACTCCACGCCGTTGGCGATACCCCAGGCGCCTTGGTGGCTCAACAGCGCGGCCAGCTGGACGCGCAACCGGGCGTAGACGCGGCCGCCCTTCGCAAGACGGTCGTTGTCGTGCGTCTCCGCGAAATGGACGAGCGCACCGTACGTTTCGGCGCGGGCGATGGCGGACGGGAAGTCGCGCTCGAACGCGGCGCGGTCGTACGTCTGGAAAATCTCGGAATAAGCCCAGTCAAGGCCGGACTCGCGCAACAGACGATCCGTCACGTCAAGCGGCCCGCCGAGGCCTTCAAGCATGAACACCGTGTCGGGATACTCTTCGCGGACACGCGCGACGATGTACGTCCACGTGTCGACGGGAATCATGTAACCTGCGTCGCAACGGAAACCATCGACGCCGTGACGACACCAGAAGAGGAAGACGTCGGCCATGTAGGCGCGGAGTTCGGGACGCGCGTAGTCGAGTTCAACGAGATCCGCCCACGTGACGCCCCAGGCGCCGGGCGAGACGAACGCGCCGTTTGGCTCGCGGTGATACCAATCCGGGTGATGGAGTTGGAGCGTCGCGGCCCAGCCCGTGTGATTGGCGGGGAGATCGAGATAGAGCGACGCACCCTTCGCGTGAATCGCGTCCGCCAACTCGCGGAACTGGTCGAGTGGCGTGGCCGCGCGGTCGAATTCGGCGAGAGCCGGATCGACGGAAAGGAAGTCAGTCGCCGCGAAGGGAGAGCCGTAGCGTCCCATTCGCGCGAACACGGTCGGCGTCGGAAAGATGGGCAGCAACTGGACGATGCGGAACTTCATGTCGTCCAGAATGTGACCGAGCGAACGCTTCACGTCGCGCAACGTGCCGGAGGGCGGAATGACGGTGTAGCCCTTCGCGTCGAGGAACGTCTGCGCCCCCGCGACGCCTGGTTCCGCGACTGGATTCACGTATTTCGCGCCGCCGAACTGGCGGGGGAAGACCGTGTAGATCGCGTTTGCGCGGCGCGTCTGCGCCGGCTCGACCTTAACGTGGATGTTCGGGCCGTCGGGCCAAACGGGCGATTCGGCATCCGCCGGGAAGAAACAGCACTTGCCGGAGAAAACGCCCACTTCGTTCAGCGGGAGGCGACACGTGAACGTGCCGGGTGCCGTTTCCTGCATCGGCACATCGTGCCACGCGCGGGCAAGCGGCGTCACGCCCTGTTCGGTCTGGTCGATGATTTCCCGCCGACGGACGGACGCCGCGCCGAGGTTTGTACGAAACGCCGCGCGGCCCGCACATGGGGCGTCGAGCGTCAGCGTCACGTCGAGCGCGTCGCCTTTCCAACGAAGCAGATAGGAACCGGGATGGGGGGACTGGTTCATAGTTCGGTCTCCTCGCAGCGCCACACGGTCACGGGGACGCCGCACGTTGCGAAAATCGCCTTCGCCACTGCGCGGCGGGCGGGCGTCATCTGGCAGGCGATCACCACGGCGTCGGCTTTCAGTTTGGCCAGAATCGCGGGCGCTTGTTCAAGCGTACCCCAGATGCGGATATTGCCGATGTACTGTCCGCGCAAAAGAATGTCGTCATCCAGCAATCCCACGATCACACGACGGTTCGCGGAAGCCGTGCGTACGAGTTCGCGGCGAAATCCCTGATAACGCAGACCCGTACCGTAAACGACGATACGGCTGATGCCGGGCGAATCAATCAAACGACCGCAGTCGATCGAGTAGAACAAATCGCGCAACAGCGGCCGCAGCGTCCGCACGGAGATGAACCCGATGAACGTGAACGCCCCGTAGAGCGCGGAAAAGACGAACATGTGGGCGTGGGGGAACTGCAGCGTCACAACGATCGCCTCCGAAATGGCCGTACCGACGACGATGGCCGCCGCGAGGCGCACGAAGTCCGCAATCACGGCGCGGCCCCACACCGTCACGTACACGCGGAACGCCACGAGACCGAGGAAGATCGGAATCACACGCAACGGCAACCAGCGGTGGAGTTCCGAAGACGTAATCGGCATGGACAGGCAGAACGTGGTCAACAACCAGCAGACGACGAGAACGATTACGTCGAACATCAAGAAGAACGGCACTTTGAGCACGTGGATGCGCCGCCGCGTCTCCAGCGTACGGTCGTGCGCGACGGCGTTCAGCAGACGGCAGGCATCCCAAAGTTCAATGCGTTTCATGTCGCGGAAGACGATGACGACCGCCACCATGAAGCCGACAATGTAGAGCGCCGCCGCGCGGCCGTGCAACGCCACGCCACCCACGCCGATGCCGACGAGCAGAACCGCCAGCCCGTAGAGACCGAACGCCGCTTTCTTCTGCGAAAGGAACTTGCGGAGGATGCGGTGGTGCAGATGATCCGTGTCCGCCTGCATGACACGCGAACTGCCCGGCGCGTCCGCCACGTTACCGCGCCGGAGAAACGCCCGAATGCTGCGGCGAAGAATCGCCAACGCGGTATCGCAGATCGGCACACCCATCGCGAGAATCGGCACGCCCACGCCGACGAGCAGCGAATGCGTCGCGTTCGCGAGCAGGGGCAGCGTCGCGAGACTGAACCCCAGATACATCGATCCCGTGTCGCCCAGGAAGACGGAGGCCGGATTGAAGTTGTAGCGCAGAAAGCCCAGGCAGGCCCCGACGAGCGCGAAGAAAGCAAACGTACTCGACACTTCCCCGACAAAGAAGAGCGCCCCGGCCATGCCGAACGCGGCGATGCAAGCCAACCCCGCCGCCAGACCGTCCAGACCGTCGATAAGGTTAAACGCATTGACCGCACCGACAATCCAAAACGTTGTGAACGCGCAGTCCAATATGAGAGGGAGTGACGGGAACGTCCGATGGAAACCGACGCCCGCCCAGAAGAACGCACCAAGCGCCACGGCCACCTGCCCCAGCAGTTTCACGGCCGGCGGCAGCGAAAACTTGTCGTCCAACAACCCCACCGTGCAGAGGACGCCGGAGAGGACGGTCAGCCGGAAGAGCGTACGCGGAACCAGCACGTCCGCGTCGCGCAGGACATCGGAAAAGAACACGGCACCCAGCAGAAGAGCCAGCGAGACGGCCAGATAGATGGCCAGCCCGCCCGCGCGGGGAATCGGCGTTCGGTTGATCCGTCGCGCCGACGGCTGGTCGACCATGCCCAGCTTCCGCGCCAGATTACGGCAGAGCGGCGTCAGGACGAGCGCGGCAACAAACGCCGTGAGGAACAGCCCCCAGTATGGCGCGGTCTTCACCAGGAACGCGCAGAGATTTCCGATGAACGCGCTCACCGCAATCCTTTCATCACCTGCGACAAGAACGCTTCAAGCGCCTGGCGATCCGCCACCCGATCGAGCGTAAACCCCGTTGCGGAAGAGGCCTGAACGGACACCATCACCCAGCGGTCGATGCGGTTCAGGAACGACCGGTCCAGAACGTCCTGAAAAATGCGCCGCGTGTGCGAGGCCGTCCGCATCCCCGCCTGGTTGAAGAACGTGTAGACCAGCATGGACGTCGGCATCTGCTTGTTCGCCAGATGAATGGCGTGGAACGGAATGCCGTCCACCGCGAAGTTCGCAGGGTCGGCCATAAGGAAACCCTGAGTCGGCAAACAGAGTTCGGGGCGGTGAATGGAACTCTTGCTCGCGCCGCCGATGACGACGCTGACAAGGAAATGCTGGCCGTGCGCATTTTGGTACGTGCGCTTTTCAAGTTTTGTATCTGCCGGCAGCAGCGTCTTCTCACCCAGCGACACGTGGAAAAGTTCGCCGCCGCACGTCGGACACGCCGTTGCGCCCTTCAACTCGGTGAGGGTCACGCACTGGAGACACGTCTCGTTGTGGCAGAAGCGCAAACCGTCATCCACATACCCTGGCACGTTGCGCGGGAGCGAAATGACCGGCGCTTCGGCGAGGGTGGATTTGGGCGTCGTGGCCTGGAAGAGCGCCAACGCCCCCAGCAGCAGAAACGCGACGATGGGCACGACGATTCCCCGACGACCTGTCGAAGGGCTGCTGGCCGGCGATACGTCCGGCGCGGCCGCACGGTGCGCCCGCACGGGCATCCGCCCGATCAACTCGCCACACCCCACCATGCAGAGGATGGCGACGAGAAAGACGATGTAGCCCGAATAGTCGTGGTAGAACCCTGTCGCAAAATCGGGATCCGCCCCCGCCGCCACGAGGCAGATCGTCACAATGCGCATGACGTTCCCCAAGACGGCCAGCGGAATCGAACAGGCGAAGAGCAACGCACGACGGAGGAAGCCCGATTGCGTAAACCAAGCGTAGGCCGCCGTCAACGCCATGAGCGCAAAGAGCGAACGCAGCCCCGAACACGGCTCCGCCACGTCGATTGAAAACGGATGCGCCCCCTGCGAGAGGATGGCCGTCCCCTGCTGCACGACTTCCACGCCGATCCCGTTCAGCACCGCAAGCGCCGTCGAACAGGCAAGGAGGCGCAAATGAATCGTCACCACGTCAAGGAAGGTCGCGAGCGGAATCGTGAAGAGCAGGTAGAGCGCGGGGAAAACGCAAATCTTCGCCACGGCGCGTCCGAAAAACGCCCACGGCACGGTGATGCAAAGACCGATGAACCCAAGCTGCTCGAAGCGGACCTGCAGGCCGCGCGTTCCCAGAACCGCGAGAACGAAACACGGCAGACACGCCGCCAAGCCGCCCCACGACGGCGCACCCGCCGTCGCGGCCGCCACCAACTCACGCCGCCGCGTCCACAGCACGAACAGCGAAAAGACGGGCACGAACCACCCATACGACAAATCCTCGTCCGGCGCGGCAAAGAGCTGCATGATCCGCTGGAACATACCGGCGAATCCGAACAACAAAAGCACGACCGTCGCGAGGAACAGCCCCCCGCGCGGAGATGAAAGAAACCGTCTCATAGATAGGGATTATATCAAAAAATCCCCCGGCAATAAATGCCGGACGGACAGGGCGGCGCATCCCGCCCCGGCGCCGGTTCAAGCAGCATTTCGCCGCTTTCCACACGGGAGACGCCGAACGCCTGGGCGACGACGTTTTCGGCCACCCGACAGGAGAGGCCCGGCGTATGCGAAGAGAAGAGAACGAATAGCGGCCGCGCGGAAAGAACGTCGCGCACGAGCGCAAGCGTCTCCTGCAAATCGCGTTCGATCTTGTACATCTCGCCGTTCGCGCCGCGCCCAAATGTGGGTGGATCGAAAATCACCGCGTCATACCGCCGTCCGCGTCGCGCTTCGCGGCGCATGAATTTGTGCGCATCGTCCACAATCCAACGGATGGGATGATCGTCCAGACTGTTCAGCGCGGCGTTTTCCCGCGCCCACTGCACCATGCCCTTCGAGGCGTCCAGATGGCAGACCTCCGCGCCGCCCTGCGCAGCGGCAATCGTGCTGCCCCCCGAATAGGCGAACAGGTTGAGCACCGATACGCGCGGAGCGTCCACCGTACGGGTAGACTGGGCGACGCGAACGGTCTCGCGAATCCAGTTCCATTGGGCGCGTTGTTCGGGAAAGATGCCGAGGTGGCCGAAGTCCGTCCCCAGCAGTTTGAACGCGATTCCCGCCGTGCGAATCGTCCACGACGCGGGCAGAGCCTGACGGCCATGCCAATGGTTGCCTTCTTCGCGATCGAAACTCGCCGTCGCCTGGCGCCAGGACGCAAGGTCGTGCGGCCGCCAGAGCGCCTGGGAACAGGGCCGGACGAGCGAGATGTTGCCGAAACGCTCGTACTTGCGTCCGTCGCCGGCATCGATGAGTTCGTAGTCGTCGGTCATAAATCCCTCACGGCGCCATCATGCCGCCGCGCGGCGTTTCGCCATCCGTCGAAAAGTAGAATTCCTGCCCCGTCGCGTCAATCACGCTGCGCCAGAGGTCGCTGTGCACGAGGACCTTCTGGCGTTCGATCGTCGCCAGTCTGATCGGCACGACCGTATACCATTCACCCACACTGCCGACGACGCAGTTCGTGCGCCCCGCCATCGCGGCGTGGACGGCGTTGCGGGCGAGCATGTAGCAGCGAATGGCATCCGTCCCGCGCGCGGGCACGCTGCGGATCATGTAACTGGGGTCGAAGTACTTGACGCTGGAGACGATACCCTTGTCCTTGAAGTGGCGTGTAATGCGGCGCTTGATGAACTCGCCGATGTCCTTCTTGAGGATGTTGCCACTCGCGTCCCGTTCCTCGACACCTTCGACGAGCTTCTGGCCCGCGCCCTCGGCCACAACGACGACGGTATGCGTCTTGCCACTCGCAAAACGCCGTTCAAGGGCGGCCAGCAGACCGTTCGGGCCGTCCATCTCGAAGTCGACTTCGGGGATGAGGCAAAAGTTCACGACGGGGTTCGACACGGTGGCACTGGCGGCGATGAAACCGGAATCGCGTCCCATCAATTTGACGAGACCGATGCCGTTGAACGTGCCACGCGCCTCGACGTGGGCGCTCCGAATCACGCCCGTCGCCTCCGCCACGGCCGTCTCGAAACCGAAGCTCGGCCCCACAAACTGAAGATCGTTGTCGATGGTCTTGGGGACGCCGATGACGGAAATCGACAGCTTACGCCGCCGGCATTCCTCCGCGATGTCGCACGCGCACCGCAACGAACCGTCGCCGCCGATGCAGAACAAGACGTTGATGTTCATCCGCACGAGCGTATCCACCATCTCCTCCGTCGGCTGCTGACCGCGCGAGGAACCCAAAATCGTACCACCGACCTCGTGGATCGTGTCCACCACGTCCGGATTCAGCATAATCGGCGGGTAGCCGAAACGCGGACTCAACCCCGCATATCCAAAGCGGATGCCGTAGATCGTCTTGATGCCGTAGTCAAAGGAAAGGATTTCGACGAGGCCCTTGATGACGTTGTTGAGTCCGGGACAGATGCCGCCCGCCGTGAGAATCCCTACGCGCGTCCAGCTCGGGTCGTGAAAAATCTTTTCGTGCGGACCGGCACGCTCGAACGTCGGTTCATGGCCAAGCTTCTTCTGCAACCAGTCGCGCAATGGGACGTGTTCGGTGAGAAGGACGCGCTCGCCTTCCTGGATGAAATCGTGGTGGCGGATGGGCGAGGGGATTTTACACTCGCCCAGGGAATCGACCAAACAGGAGTAGACCTCCGGGTGGGCCGCGATTTTTTCAAGTGTCGAATTCATATGTCGTGTCTCCGACGGCCGAACCGACGGCCGCGTTGAAAAACGGCACATAGTATACCACAAAGCGGGGGTTGCAAAAGGAGGCCTACCATGTTAAAATGTTCACCGTTT
>CAYZYQ010000027.1:0-29906 GCA_964482645.1 uncultured Lentisphaeraceae bacterium
TTTTGTTCCGGATTTCATTTCGTCCGCAACGTAATCCCAGACCGTCCTCCGTCTCCATCGGCTTCTCTTCAGACATCCTATTTTTGCACCCGTTTCTTCCGTTTCCAATTGTTTTATCCCGGATTTCATTTCGTCCGCAACGTAATCCCAGACCGTCCTCCGTCTCTATCGGCTCCTCTTCAGACATCCTATTTTGCATCCATTTCTTCCGTTTCAAATTGTTTTGTCACGGATTTCATTTCGTCCGCAACGTAATCTCACACGCCCGTACCCTGTCGCGCCCGCGCCGAGGTGATCCACCACGCCCCGTCCGCCGCCCGCCGAAATCCCGTCGGGGTTATCCGCGTCCAACGGTTCGACGGCGGCGGCTGAAGCATCCTCGGACGCCGGATCAATGACGGCGGCGACGTCTTCGGACGACGGTTCGACGACAACGGCGGCGGGGACGGGGTCGTCGAGGCCGGCGATCCGGCGGAATTTCTGCGCGGCGGCCTTGTAACGCATGACGGTCATGTCATGGCGATTCGTCCGCAACGTAATCTAAGCTTCGCAGTCAACCCAAATCGTCCGCACGGATTGACGGGTAAATGTGCCATTGACTTCAACTCTGCTTTCAAGAGACATCCGTGTGCGACAAGCCTCCCCTGCCCCGAAAAATCCGGAACAAAGGAGCAAACCAATATATCCATCGCATCAAAAGCCAACTGGGAGACGCCCGTGCCGGACGAGGCGCGGCTTTGCGTGGATGACAACATGCACGAAATTGAGCCATGCCGGGAAGATGGAAACGCGCACCGCGTTCCCGCAGCCGAATTTTCACTTGGCGCAACGTGAAAACCGCGACGTCGCCCTTTGTTTACAGGGGTTCGGCGATTTTCTTGCCCGAAAAATTGGAGAAACTCCAAGAATCCGTGCGTCGGTATTCGGCGCGACGGGGACGTCGCACCCTACCGAATTGCCCTCCGGCAGGGCGGGGCGTCCCGCCCCGCCGTCCGGCTTGCCACCTGCGACGATCCACAGTCCAGATTCCCGTCGGCACGGCGTCACCTAAACTCGAAACGAAAGACGTGCGACAAGACAACACGTACACGCCCCATGCGGATGATATGGGAACGGACTGACGAGGCACTCCCCGCCAGAGGAAGTGTTCTTCTCTCGCTCATTCGGCTATTTCCCCTTTATGGAAGTGGCGAAAGCAACAACGCCCCTACGGCATCTGCTCGCAGACGATTTCGTCGAGCGTGTGCAGTTCCGCGCCCCGGAAGACGTAGACGATCTGGTGGAGCGTCGTGCCCCGCGCGAGCGACGGGACGGAACGGTCGGCGCGGTACTTCGCCAGCTGCGCCTTCGCCTCGTCCACCTTCGCGGCCATCTCCGCGTCCGTCGCGTCGGCCTTCGCGTACTTGAGTTCGACGATGTAGCTGTGGAGGACGTCGCCGTAGTGGACGCGCTCGGGGAAGAGGCAGAAGTCGCAGAACCCGCGCGAGAGCTCCATCTCCGGCGCGAGGAGGTAGAACTTCAGGTGCCCGAACTCCGCCTGCATGTAGCCCTGCACGCGGATCTCGCCCTGCAGCCCGCCGCGCACGGGCGTCGTCTCCGCGTAGTCCCGCGCGAGGCGCTTCAGGAACGGCCCGTATTCGCCCCGATAGGCGAACGCGGAGGCGAGACGCGACCACGCCATCCAGTCGGGCGTCCGCGTCCGGCGGTAGGCGTCGCGCAGGTAGTCGAAGAGCTGGCGGCGGACGCAGACGTTCGGGATCTTGAAGACCGTCTGCCCCTCGCGCCGCCCCTGCATCGAGACGATCCCGTAGTAGTGGAAGAGCGAATGGAAGTTCGCGAGATCCGAAATCTTGTCTGCGGGGAAGCTCTCGACGAGGTCGAACGAGATCTCGCCCGTCGCGGCGAGCTGCTCCGTGACCGGTAGGACGCCCACGTTCCCGCCGTCGCCGCACTGCCGCCGCTGGATGTCCGCGATGATTTTCAGCTTCTCGTAGTCCGTCTTGATGTTGACGTCCACCATGTTCTCCGGCGGCTCGCCCTTCGCGACGAGCGCCTTCAGGTAGTAGAGCGCCATGTCGCTGTTGAACACGCACTCCTGCCCGATCTTCTCCTCCGCGAAGCAGTAGCCGTCGTACCACGGCTTGATGGACTTCACGATGGCGGCCGGGTCGCCCTCCGTGAAGCCGCCCGTCCCCTTGAAGTCGGCGTACATCTTCACGACCTCGGCCTCGGAGAAGCCCGCCATCGCGTTGAACGCGGGGAGCTGCGTGAGGTTGGCGGCGATGTTGAAGCCGCTCGTCAAATCGTCCATCGTCACGGGCGAGACGCCCGTCATGAAGATGCGCGAACACGCCTCCTTGAACTTCTTGAACCAACCACGGTAGAACCCGGCACCGTGCGTGACGGCGCGGTAGTCCGCGTTCGCCTCACTGCGCAGCATCGCGTTCGTGAAGTTGTCGTATTCGTCGATGATCAGGTAGATCTCCGCCCCGTGCGCTTTCGCGGTCTGCGAGAGATAGGCGAACTTCGCGGCCGGCGAACGCGCGGCGAATTCCGACTTCTCTTCGGACGGGTAGCAGTGCGGATAGCGGACGAAGAAGCGGTCGAGGCAGACGTCCATGTACTCGTCGAAGGCCTGTTCCAGCGTCTGTTCGGCGTTGCCGACGACGAGCGAGAAGTCGAGCGGGAGCACAAGGTACCTGTTTGCGTTCTCGGTCGGGTTCTCGCCGATGTCGAGGCCGCCAAACCACTTCCGGAAGTTCGCCTTCTCGTTGACGTCGTAGTAACCGCGCAGCGTCTCGACGAAGAGGGACTTGCCCATGCGCCGGGGGCGCACGAAGAAGACGAAGCTGTCGCGCGCCTCCATCTTGCGAATGTAGGCCGTCTTGTCGACGTAGTAGTAGCCTTCGTTGCGGATGCGCTTGAAGTCTTTGATGCCGTAGGGAATTTTGGGTGTCTTCGCCATGCCCGCCATTCTACCACGCGCCAACGTTCCGCGTCAACAAGAAGCCTCCGACAAAACGGCGTCGTGATGTCCACCGGATTCTTTATGGTATACTAAGGCCTTGTGACGAGCAATCAAATCATTCGAGATTCACGTGTGGCGCACGTGCGTGAGTTAAAGGCGGACGTGGCGCGGCTCAGAAAGGAACTCGTGCGCGCGTGCGAGGCGCGGGATTCTCTGTGTGCGCACTTCGCGCTCGCATTGGCCGCCGCGCGCGACGCCGATTCACTCTCCGCCGACGCGACGTTGCTGATCATCGACGGGTGGAACGTCCTGCTGGGCGCGTCCGGCATCCGTACGCCCGGCGCCCGACGCGACGCGCTGGCCGCGAAGGAAGACGACCTGCGCTGCCGCGTCCGCGCGTGGCTGGACGCCCATCCTGCCGACCGCGCGTGGATCGTCTTCGACGGACCGCGCGTCAACGGCGTCCAAGAGGGGCGTCTGCGCGTCAGCTGGACGGGCGGCACGGGCGACCATCGCGCCGACCGTCTCGTGTGCGACTACCTGCGGATGCGTCGCCTCGTGGGCGCGACAGGCGGTATCGTGCGCGTGGTGACGGACGACAAGGATTTTCGAAAACTGGCCAGCGGGCTGGGCGCGGAGGTCGTCTCCGTGAAAGACGTGTTCGACCGATTGGACGAACCTTCAAAGCCAAAGGACTGACAGAGAAAACGACCATGTATATGCGGACAAACCGATTTCCCGACAAACACGCGGCGAAAGCCCCGCGCTCCCCGCGCATCACGTATGCCGAACGGGCGCTCCTGAGCCTCGTAAACGACGGTCTGGCGAAGTTCCCAACGGAGGGCACCGCCCTCGTGGCGGGCAACCGCAGCGGCTGGCTCACGCTGGAACTCATCAAAAAGACGAACCTCTTTCTCACCGCCCATGCGTTCGACATCCACCACGCGAAAGCAATCGCGAACCGCTTGGTCGACGAAGGCGAACGCAAGGGAAAGGTCGATGGCATCGTCAAATGCACCCCCTACGTCGGCGGTCCCTACAACGTGGCGTTCTTCATGACGACGCCGCGCTCGATGCCGGCGGAACTCGTGCTCGATCAGTTGCAGGACATCCATCAGAGCCTTGCCGACGGTGGTTCGCTCTTCGCCGCGTTCGAGGGCGACCTCGATGCCGCGCTCAAGACGATGAAACTCGTCTGGCCAACCGTCCACGTGGTGAAACGCGGCAAACGCGCCATCCTTTTCCGCGCCGTCAAGTACTCCGCGCCCGTGAAAACGCGCTCGTTCGCGTCCGACTGGACGGCGGCCGTCCCCGGCCACGCCCCGCTCACGTTCACAAGTCTGCCGGGGTGCTTCTGCCACCGGCGCCCCGACGACGGCGGCGTGTCCCTCGCGGAAGTCGCCGCGCTCGAATGCGCGAACGTTCCGGCCGACACAACCGATTACCGGATTCTCGACATGGGTTGCGGTTGCGGTCTTGTGGGATTGCTCGTGACGGACGCCTTTCGCCACGACGGCCATCCGGACACCCGCCTCACGCTCATCGATTCGCAAGCGCGGGCGATTGAGGCAGCGCGGATCAACGCGCAACGGGCGGGCATCGACGCGGAGTTCATTCTGTCGGACGATGGTCTCCCGCGCGGGCGCGTGGGCGAGTTCGATTTGTTCGTGGGCAATCCGCCCTACTACAGCGAGTACCGCATTGCCGAAGTCTTTCTGGAAACGGCCTATCGGGCCTTGAAGCCCGGCGGGATTTGTCTGACCGTCGTGAAAACGGCATCGGGGCTTAAGGCCCTGCAGGAAAAATACTTCCGGACCGCCGAAATAATTCAACGGCGGGGGTATTGCGTCTTGCGCTCAATTCGTCTATAATAGAGCCATGTTTTCCAAACTTAAGAGCCTTTTCTCAACCGACATCGGGATCGATCTCGGCACCGCGAACTCGTTGGTGTACGTGAAAGACCGCGGCATCGTGCTGAACGAGCCGTCGGTGGTGGCGATCGAAGAAGGTTCCAAGCGTGTGCTGGCGGTTGGCGACGAAGCCAAGCGCATGTTGGGGCGTACACCGATGAACATCACGGCCATCCGTCCAATGAAGTCTGGCGTCATTGCCGACTTTGACATTACGGAGGCCATGCTGAGCTACTTCATCAACAAAGTCTGCCCGAAGCGTTTCCTCGGCAAGTACTGCAAACCTCGCGTGGTAATCGCCGTTCCGGGCGACATCACGGAGGTCGAGAAACGCGCCGTCGAAGATGCGGCGCGAGCGGCGGGCGTTGGCGAAGTGTACCTGGTCGAGGAGCCGATGGCGGCGGCGATCGGGGTGGGGCTGCCGGTTTCCGAGCCGGCGGGCAGCATGATCGTGGACATCGGCGGCGGTACGTGCGAGGTGGCGATCATCTCGCTGGCCGGCATCGTCCATTCGCGGAGCGTCCGTTCGGCGGGCGACGCGATGGATCGGCAGATCATGGCGCATATGCAGCGCGTGTACAATCTGCTTGTCGGCGAACGCACGGCGGAAGACATCAAAGTACAAATCGGGTCCGCCTACCCTCTCGGCGAGGAGCTGAGCATGGAGGTGCGCGGGCGCGACATCGTGTCGGGATTGCCGAAGACAATTCAAATCAGGTCTGAGGAAATCCGGGACGCACTCACCGACCCTGTTTCAAAAATCGTGGAGGCCGTGCGCGAAACGCTGGGCAACTGCGAGCCGGAATTGGCAGCCGACTTGGTTCACTGCGGCATCGTCCTGTCCGGCGGCACGTCCATGCTGCGCGGTTTGGACAAGCTGATTTCCCAAGAGACAGGTCTGCCCGTGACGTTGGCGGACGATCCCCTGTCGGCTGTGGCCGAAGGGGCGGGACAGGTGATGAGCGAACTCGATTTCCTCGCGCGGAACAAGAGGACTTGATCGAATGGCTCTTGCAATCCTTCGCGGCACTAGCCGGAGAAGGACAGATTGAGGAAGAAAACAAGCACATTCTACATCGTCGCGATCGTCCTCGTGTTCGTCCTGTGGTTTTGGTGCGGCCGTAGCGTCGTCACCGAAACCGTCTATCCCGTTGAAAATGGCGTGTCCTGGTTTCAACGCCATGTTGCGTTGCCGTTGACGGGGTTCTTCCGGAGCGGGCGCGTGGCCGCCGAGAACGCGCGGTTGCGGGCGGAACTCGAAGCGCTCAAGATGAAAAAAGGCGACGTGGAGGCGTTGACCGCCCGTGTCGATGAACTTCATCGCTTGTTGCGTCTGGACACGTCGAATCCCGTGTCGCTCGACACGTGGATCTACGCGCCCGTTCTCAGCCGCGAAGGCCCCGTCGGTCTTCGCAATCGTCTGCGCGTGAAAGGCGGTTCGCTGAATGGCGTGACGACGAACGCCGTCGTGGCGGTTCCCGCCGGACTTGTCGGGCGCGTCATCGACGTGACGCCGCGCACGGCCACCGTCCAGTTGCTGACCGATCCTGCCCTGCGCGTCGCCTGCCAAATCGTTCTCGACGATTCGCCCATCGGCCCCGTCCTCGGCATTCTCAACGGCGGCGGCACGTTCGTCCCCCGCCCCGAAGCGGACTGTTCGTTCCTTTATCTCGTCAACAACTATCGTCTGCGCCATCTCAAACGGGATCTCGACATCCCTGAAGGCGCCCGCATCGTCACCAGCGGCCTCGGCGGGGTCTACCCGCCCGGACTTTCTGTTGGAACTTTGACAGGCGAACCCCGTGCGGACGAAACGCGACTGGAATGGGAGGCGGCCGTTTTGCCGGCGGTCGATTTCCCAGCTCTCAGGGAAGTGTTCATCCGCCGTGAAAACTAACCTCGTCCAGAGCGTCTTCATCTTGCTGGCCGTCGTCTTCGCGGCCGCGATCCAGGACATGCTGCCGTCCTTTGGCGGAGCAAAAGCCCCGCTTCTTCTCCTGCTCGTTCTTCAGACCGCGTTCACCGAACCGCGCCGCGCCCGCCGCCAGGCGGAGCCGTTCGTCCTGCCGCGCTGGATTCCCACCGCCCTCCTCGCGGGTGCGTTCGAGGACGCGCTCAGCGGATTCCCGACGGGGTGCAGCATGGCGTTCATGCTATTGGCCGGCAGTGCGGCGCGATTCATGCGGCGGGCGGTGGCGGATCTTCCCGCCCCGTTGCTGGGACTCGCGGCCGGCATCGTCGCCGCGCCCTTCCACGAACTTTGGATGGTCGTGTGGGACGTGGTCGGCGCCACGCCCGCGCCCGTCATTCGCTTCTTCGCAAGCGCCCTTCCCGCCGCGCCGGCCGGCGCCCTGCTCTTCGCCTTCCTGCCCGCGTTGCGGACGGGAACGGGCTACCACGGTCTCCCCGACGAAGGAGGCGCGACATGAAGACCTCGCCTTGGTTTCCGCCGGCGCTCGGCGCATTGTTCGTCTTCGGCTTCTTCATCCTGGGCGTGCGGCTGTTCCGCCTCCAGGTCAGCGGCGCCGCGCAATTCCGGGAAGACCAGACGCTCCAGGCCACGCGCAAAGTGCGTGTGCCCGGGTTGCGCGGCCGCATCCTCGACGCCAAGGGGCGCGTGCTGGCGGACTGTCGGCCGAGCCACGTCATTCGCTGCAACCTCGAAGAGTTCCAGCGCGAGAAAATCGGCCGGACGATCGAGGAGGTCGACGCGGCCATTGGGCGCCTGTCCGGAATGATGGGGCTGGAACGCACGGTGACGCGGGAGGCCATCGTCCGCCATGTCCGCCGTTCGAGCGCCATGCCGCTCACGGTCTATTCGGATCTCGACGACGCGACATTCGCGAAGTTCTGCGAACGCGCGGACGAATTTCCAGGGTTCGCAGTCGTCACAACGGCGGAACGGACGTATCCTTACGGTTCGCTCGCCGCGCACGTGCTGGGATTCACAGGGCGCGGCAGTCCCGAATACGACCCGAACGATCCCGTCCACTTCTTCGAGCCGGAGATGAAGGGCCGCAGCGGCGTGGAACTCGCCTACAACAATTACCTGACGGGCGTGAGCGGTGAATTGCGAGTGACGGTGGACGCGCGTGGCTTTCGTCCGAAAAAAGCGCAGGTTGGCGAACTCGGCGAACAGGCGCGATGGGTCGTCCGTCCCGAACCGGGCCTCGATCTGGCGTTGACGCTGGACATCGACTTGCAGAACGTCGTCGAGAAGGAACTGCACGACGTCACGGGCGCCTGTGTGGTGCTGGACGCGCAGGACGGCGCGGTGCTGGCGATGGCCAGCTCGCCCACGTTCAACCCGAACGACTGCGTGCCGCGCCTGACGCTGGAGACGTTCGCGACATTGACGAACGCGCCCGCGAAACGCGGACAGAACCGGGCGATCAGCGAAGCCTACGCCCCGGGATCGACGTTCAAACCCATCACGGCGCTCGCCGCGCTGGCGTCCGGCTGGATGGCGGAAGACGAATACGACTGTCTGGGCGTGTACCGTCTGGGCAATCTGCGCCTCCACTGCTGGGATCGCTACGGACACGGCTCGCTGGCTCTCCGCAAGGCGCTGGAGCAGAGTTGCAACACGTTCTTCTGCAACCTCGGCGCGGCAATCGGCACGAACGCGATTGTCCAGGCGGCACACGCATTCGGCCTCGGCGAATCCACGCGCATCGATCTCGGCGGCGAGACGCCCGGCGTGGTGCCAACGGACGAATGGAAGCGGCGGCACTACAACGAGCCGTGGTATCCCGGCGACATCTGCCAGATGGCGATCGGACAGGGAATGCTCCTCGTCACGCCGCTCCAAATGGCCGTGGCGACGGCCGCGCTCGCGAACGGCGGCAAGGTGTTCCGGCCGTTTCTCCACCGACCCGACGGCGCGGCGCCGCCGCAGCCCGTACGGCGCATTCCGTTCAGCGCAAAGGATTTGGAACTCGTGCGTCTCGGCATGAAGGACGTGGCGGAAACGGGGACGGGGCGGCGCATCCTTGAACGCCGCGAGCGCGTCGCGCCCAACAGCGTCCGCTGGCGGCGATTCCGTCTGGGCGCAACGTGCGCGGGCAAGACGGGCACGGCCGAACTCGGCCGGGGCGCGACGAAGCGGAAGAACACGTGGGTGATCGCGTTCGCGCCCTACGAGCAACCGACTGTCGCCGTGGCGATGATCGTCGAACGCGGCGAATCGGGCGGCAGCACCGTGGCGCCGCGCATCCACGCCATCCTCGCGCATCTGTTCGGCGAGGTGGAAACAACCACCCTGCGTCTCACCGACCCCAACGCGCTGGAAAGGAGGGATTGACATGGACGTACTTCTGGCCAAACTGAAGAAGATGGACTGGCTTCTCTTCGCCTGCATGGCGGCGTTGATTCTAATCGGCGCGGCGTTCATCTGGTCGGCCGGCAGCGCCCGCGCCGCCGCCAAACTCCAAACGCTTTGGAAAGTCCAGCTCGCCACAGCCGGCGTCGGCGTCGTCCTCCACTTCTGTTTCGCGCTCGTCGACTACCGCAAACTGCTCGACTGGGTGGCGACGCCTTGCTTCGCCCTCGCCTGTGCAATGCTCGTGCTCGTGCTCTTCATCGGCATCAACCGCTACGGCGGCAAGCGCTGGCTGTGGTCGTTCCAGCCAAGCGAATTCGCGAAACTCGCGGTCATCATGTTCACCGCGCACGTGTTCGGACGCGCCGGACGCGAAACCTTCAAATGGTTCGCAATCGGTCTGGCGATTCTCGGCGGTCCGGCTCTGCTCATTCTCGCCGAGCCGGACCTAGGTACGGCCCTCGTGTTGACGCCGGCCGTACTGACGATGCTGCTCGCGGCGCGGGTCTGGACGAAAGGTCTTGTCACGTTGCTGCTCGCGGGCCTACTCGCCGCCGGACTCGTCCTCGGCACGGTCTACGTGGCGGAGAACAAGCCGCTTCCCGAACAGCGCGACCAAATCTACCGCCATCTGCCGTTGAAAGAGCACCAGATTGAACGGTTGCGCGTCTTTCTCTTCCCGGAACGCGACATCCACGACGCGGGCTACAATCTGCGGCAGGCGGAGATTTCCATCGGTTCCGGCTCCGTGTGGGGCAAAGGGTTGCGGAAAGGATCGATGAAACTGCTCGGCTATCTGCCGCCGACGGTGGCGATGAACGATTTCATCTTCGCCGTGCTGGCCGAGGAATCCGGGTTCATGGGCGCGTTGGGAATGCTGCTGCTCTTTCTGGGACTGCTGCTGCCAGGCGTCCGAATTGCGTTCCGGGCGAACGACGACCGGGGGCGGCTGCTCACGCTCGGCGTTCTCATGCTGGTGTTCTGCCACGTCTACATCAACGTGGCGATGTCGATCGGCCTCATGCCCATCACGGGACTTCCCCTGCCGTTCATCAGCGCGGGGCGGACGTTCCTGGTCGTGACGCTAGCCGGCCTCGGCCTCGTCCAGAGCGTGGCCATCCACCGGGAGGAAAACTGATTTAGCGAAAATCAAAAAGGAAAATAGTCACCATGTCTGTGAAAGAAAAAATGCAAAAAGCGGCCGACTGGGTTTTGAACCAGATTGGCCTGAAGAAAAAAACGAAGAAGGAAATTATCATCAACGTCGAGAACCTCGAAACGCGCGTCGCCCTCATGGAGAACGGCCGGTTGGAGGAGTACACGGTGGACATCCCGGAGGAGGAGCGGCTCGTCGGCTGCATCTTCAAAGGGCGCATCGAAAATCTGGAGGACGACCTGCAGGCGGCATTCGTCAACATCGGTCTGAAAAAGAACGCCTTTCTCCACTACTGGGACATGTCGCCGGACAGCGACGCCTTTCTGGACGAAGAGGACGACACGCGGAACGACAGCAAGAAGAAAAAGCGCAAGCCGAACGCGAAGCGTTTCACGAACGAAGAAATCCATCAGAAGTTCCCCGTGGGTTCGGAAATCTGCGTGATGATCACGAAAGACCCGATTTCCACGAAAGGCCCCCGCGTGTCGGCGAACCTCGCCATTCCAGGGCGCTACCTCGTGATGATGCCGGGCGAATCGGTGCGCGGGATTTCGCGCAAGATCTCCGACAAGGCCGAACGTGACCGTCTGCGGAAGATTCTCGACCGTCTGACCCTCCCCCCCGACGTGGGCGTCATCGCGCGCACGGCGGGCATCGGCGTCAAGCCCAAGGCATTCGCGCGCGACTTGCGCCAGCTGCTGCAGCAGTGGGAAGAACTCAAGGCCAATCAGAAAACCCGCATGGCGCCGTGCTGCATCCACAAGGAACCGGGCCTCGTCGAGCGCGTTGTGCGCGACTGGCTGACGGACGACATCGAGTGCGTGATGATTGACGACAAAGACAGCTACGAGGAAATGCTCGAACTGACGAAGAAAATCTCCCGCCGCGCCCAGAAGAAACTCCGCCGCTACGAAGGCCCCGCCAACATCTTCGACCACACAGGCGTCTCCCGCCAGCTCGAATCCGCGTTCCGCCGCCAGGTGCCGCTCAAATCCGGCGGCTATCTGGTAATCGACGAGACGGAGGCACTGGTGGCTGTGGACGTGAACACGGGCCACCACAAGTTGAAGGACAAGGCCGAAGCCGTGAACGAGGGCAAGAACCTGCAGGAACAGGCTATCCTCGCCGTCAATCTGGAGGCCGTCGAGGAAGTCGCGCGCCAGTTGCGCATCCGCAACATCGGCGGACTCGTGGTGCTCGACTTGATTGACATGAAGAGCAACAAACACCAGCGGCAGGTTCAGAAAGCCCTCAAGGAGGCGCTCAAACGCGACCGTGCGCGGACGAACGTGCAGGACATCTCCAAACTCGGTTTGCTGGAAATGTCGCGCCAGCGCGAGGAGAAGTCGATCATCTCCAAACTCTCCTCGACATGCCCCTGCTGCAACGGCCATGGTGTCATCAGTTCGCCACTTGCCATCTCCATTGAAATCCAGCGCAAACTCGTGGAACTGCTGCGGCGGGCCGAAATCGAAAAACGCCCGTTCATGCCGAAGATTCTCGTGGCGCCGGCCGTGTTGCAACGCCTGAGCACGGAAGACGAGACGATTCTGAAGACGATCCAAAAGGCCTATGCGACGCAACTGCGCTTCCGTGCCGAGCCGCACCGCCATCCGGAGAGCTTCCAGATCCTTGATTCCGAGACGGGACAAGTGCTATACTCAACAGGCGGAAATTTGCCCAGCGTTTAAACCATATTCCAGAAGACAGGACATTCGGATGAGAAAGATTTTCTTCGCCCTCTGCCTCTCGACGTTCGCGGGCGCCCTCCAGGCGCAACTTCAAGAAGACCTCGAACGTTTCGATCAGGAAAATCCACGGGGCGTCGTCGCGCCCGGGGCGTCCGGCCTCAAAGTCACGGGCGCTTACGTTTCCGCCAACAAACAGACAGGCGAGCTGCTGGCGACGGGACAGGTGAAGGCCGTGTCGATGCCCTACCGCTTTTTCTCGGATCGCATCGAACGAACGGCGGACGGCACGGTGACGCTGGCGGGCGAGACGCTGATGTCCTCTTGCTCGAACGAGGTTGACCATCTCCACTGGTACCTCTCCACAAAGTCGCCGTTCGGCGGCATCGAGGACGGCGGACTGAAATACGAAGAGGGGCGTTCCGTCCAGTTCCGGAACGCCTGGCTCTACTACCAGGACATTCCCGTCCTCTGGCTGCCCTACTGGTACTACCCGTTGAACACGGACTACGGGTGGCGATTCATGCCCGGCTATACGTCGCGCTGGGGCGGCTACTTCCTCTCCGGATACGTCTACGATATCGTCAACGAAAACAAGCCCGACACCTTTTCTCTTGGTGGCTCGACGTATGCGGACTACCGCACGAAGAACGGATTTGCGCTGGGGCAGACGATTCGCTGGGGGTTGAAGGACTTCGGCAAGGGCAAGATTTCGGTCTACAACGCCTGGGACAACGACTACGACCACTACGAGAACCATTGGTATTCCTCGAAGCGTCGCTACAACCACTGGGGAAGCGAAGTCGATCGCCGTCGCTACATGGTGCAGCTCGACCACGCCGCGAACTTCACCGAGCGCGATATGTTCCGAGTCCACGCGACGTATTTGTCGGACTCGCACTACATGAACGACTTCGACCAGCGCAACCTCCGCGCCGAATCGATTCCCGCAAACGAAGCGTGGTACGAACACCGTGAGCTCGCGTGGGCCGCCGGCGCATCCGTGTCAGGCCCCGTCAACGACTTCTACGGCGGCACGGCGCGCCTGCCCGAAGGCTGGATTTCCTTCATGCCGCAGCCGGTCTGGGATTTGCCCGTCAACTACGAATCGCAGACACGTGCGGGCTACTTGAACCGCGACTTCGCCGAGTACGCGGGATCGGACAGTGAAATGTTCCGCTACACGCCCTACATCGGCACGACGGGCCGCGGCGCAGACTATCAGGCGTTCCGGGCGGACACCTACCACCGCTTCTCAATGCCCTTCAAGTTCTGGGACGTCCTTTCATTCGTCCCCCGCGTCTCCTACCGTGGCACGTACTGGAGTGATTCGGGCGACGAAGCGTCCGGCTACGTCAAGGCCTCTGGCGACCAACTCTACCGCAACATCGCCGAGTTCGGATTCACGCTTGCCGCGCGCGGCACGGCCTGGTACTTCGACGACACCGTGCGCCACACGATCGAACCGTACCTCGACTATTCCTATCAAACGGTCGACCTCTCGTCGAGCGGCGGCAAACGCTACTACGTGTTCGACAACTACGACCGCTCCGTCGACTGGCTCGACCAGTTTGGTTTCGAGGGGCGCGGCCTGCCCTACAACTGGCACGGCATCCGGCCGGGTGTGCGCAACACCTTCCAGACAATGGACGACAAGGGCATTCTGCGGACGTGGCTAGATTTGGACATCTACGCCGCCATTCCCTTCGAGCAGGTCGACTACTTCAAGGAAGGCTATCTGGCCGGTTATCCGGACAACGACGAAGACGGCAACTACAGCACCAGCCATCGCAACCAGGTGGTGCCGGGTACGCGCATCCGCTTCAACCCGACGAAGGATGTTTCGCTGCTGACACGCGCGGAGTACGACGCGCAGAACGAGAAAGCCGCCTACGCGGATATCCATTTCATCCACCGCCTCTCGCAAGATTTCGCCTACACGATTGGCTACATCGGCCGTGACCACCGTGTTTGGGACTATCTACCCTCGAACTACGACCGCTGGAACTACGAGTACTCGAACATCCTCTCGCTCGGCTTCCGCCACCAGCTCTGCGACTGGTTCGCTTGGGCGCCGTACCTGCGCTACGACTGCCGCAACAACGACGTGGACGAAGTCGGCGCGTGGTTCGACTATCTGACGGACTGCATCGGCTACCGTGTCCAGTTCGAGCACGAAACGGCCTACACGCGCATCGACGACTCGAAGTCCCGGGCAGACAACCGCGTGATTTTCATGCTCTACCTCCGTGCGCTCGGCCCGGCCTCCGCCCTCGACATGGCGAAGTTCTAAGACCGTTCACCCTGCGGGATGGATGCGCGACAGACCTTCCCGCCGGACGTGAAAAATGCACGAACACACGAAGCCATGTAGTCCAACATGGCTTCTGTCATACCCGGGTAAACGCCAATCCAAAGGGCATTTGACATCAGCGTGTCCGTATTGGGCAGATCGTCCACCACGCGATAGTCCCGCCCTCGCACCAATCCGTTCATGCAGGGATGCCGCACGATATTTCCCGCGAACAGATTCCGGGTCTGGATTTTGCAACCTTCCAAATACTGAGCCAGTGCATTACGCGAAAACCCGGAATCGACGACCGTCATCAAGAAACCGAACCATGACGGATCCGATTCGGGATATTTCTCGAACAACTGCAGTGCCTTGATGTCCTTCAACCCTTCGTAGAGGCGGTTGAAGTTGCGTTTCCGCATCTCCACAAACGACGGAAACTTTTCCAACTGTGCACAACCAACGGCCGCCTGAAGATCGGTGGCTTTCAAGTTGTATCCGAAATGGCTGTAAACGTACTTGTGATCGTAGCCGACCGGCAAACTTCCGAACTGCCGAGTAAACCGGCAACCGCATGTATTGTCGCGCCCGGATTCACACCAGCATTCGCGCCCCCAATCACGAATGGACAACGCGATTTTCCAGAGCAATGGGTCGCCCGTATAGACCGCACCGCCTTCACCCGTCGTCAGATGGTGCGGAGGGTAGAAACTCGACGTTCCCAAGTCACCCCATGTCCCGGTCAGACGTCCCGCGAACGTCGAACCCAGCGAATCACAGTTGTCCTCGATCAACCACAGATCGTGTCGTGCACAAAACGCCTTGACGGCTTCCAGATTGAACGGATTGCCAAGCGTATGCGCCAACATGACGGCTTTCGTACGTGACGACACGGCCGCCTCAAGCTGTGTAGTATCGATATTAGCCGTCGTCCGTTCGACATCAACGAAGACCGGAACGGCACCGAACTGCATGATGGGTGCAATCGTTGTCGGGAAACCCGCCGCAACCGTGATGACCTCATCTCCCCGGCAGATACGGCGTTCCTTCAAGAGCGGCGACGTCAACGTGGCGAACGCCAGCAGATTGGCCGATGACCCCGAATTCACGAAAAGGGCATGGCGAACGCCAAGATAGTCGGCCAACCCCTGCTCGAACATACGAGACCAGTGTCCATGCGTCAGCCAGAACTCAAGCGACGCATCAACCAGATTCACCAATTCCCTTTCGTCAAAAACGCGACCGGCGTAATTCACCCGGCTTTCACCAGGGACGAACGACGCCGTCCGCTGGGATGCATGGACAAGACGGTAGTACGTCGCCGTCTTTTCAAGGATTTCACGTTTCAACTCTTCAGCGGTCATGTCGTGCTTTCTCCATAAATATGCCAATCTGGCGACGTGTCATCTCCGCCGCTACGGCCGGATTCCGCCCAACCTCCGCATACCAAGCAGCGACGGCATCCAACGTCTGTGCAAAATCAAACTGTGGCACCCATCCCAAAACACGCTTCGCCTTTGATGAATCGAGCTGTAGAAACGTCGCTTCGTGAACGGCCGTCGGATCCGTCCGATCCACAACCGATGTTCCGGGGAAACGCCGCGCAAGTTCACGAGCCAGCATGCCGACAGTCTTCACATTTCGGGCATCAGGTCCGAAATTGAACGCCGAATCGGCATTCGGCATTCGCGCGTCCAACGCCGCACCTAGAAGCAGATACCCGTAGAGCGGTTCCAATACATGTTGCCACGGTCGTGTGGCCGTGCCATTTCGGATAACGAGCGGACGTGGCGGCAAGGACAAGAACGCACGCATGGCATCCGGCACCAAGCGGTCTTCCGCCCAGTCGCCCCCGCCAATCACGTTTCCCGCCCGTGCGCTTGCCACGCGCACACATGAATCCGGGGACGAAAAGAAACTGCGGCGGTACGATGAAATCGCTATTTCGCAGGCACCTTTCGACGCACTGTAGGGGTCGTACCCACCCATCGGATCCGTTTCCACGAACGCTCGTCCCATCTCATCGTTTTCGTAGCATTTGTCCGTTGTCACACACACAACCGAACACCGATGCGCCGTCTTCGCGAAAACCGTCCGTACCGCCTCCAACAGATTGACCGTCCCCATCACATTCACATCGAACGTTTCAGCAGGTGCCGCATACGAATGTCGAACGAGCGGCTGGGCAGCCAAATGGAAGATGAATTCGGGTTGGACGCACCCTACGCATTCGGTCAATGCCGTACGGTTGCGCAAATCGGCCACTGTATGCGAGGCCAATTGTTCACATAACCCAAGCTGCGTGAAGAGAGCGGGGCGTGTAGGCGGCTCAAGTGCGTAGCCGTGTACAACGGCGCCCTGAGCAACTAGCCATGTACACAACCACGCACCTTTGAAACCAGTATGCCCCGTCACAAGGACACGGCGTCCTTGATAGATGTTTGTATTCATAGTCGCACTATACCGATTTTCGAATGGCTTCATCAAGCGGGATTCTGACATCCAACCCCAATTCACGGCGAGCGCGGTCGACGCACGGGACGTAGACGGACAGTGGTTTACCAGAAGGCCGCCCTTTCACGATAATGCGATTCATCCCGCCCAGAACGCAACGAACCTTCTCCGCCAATTCACGAATCGAAACGGCGACATCGCTCCCGACGTTGTACGGGCGTCCGGTCTCCCCATGGTCGAGAATTTTAAACAACCAGTCGACTAAATCGTCCGCGTACAAATAACTCCGCTTTGCCGTGCCATCGCCTGTCACCACGATGTCGCGTCCTGCACGACAGTCGCGGATGAAATTCCCGATGGCATAGTGAATGTCCCGATTCAAATGAATTCCCGTGAACGCGAAACAACGCGCGATTTTCACATCCAACCCGGCATCCAATAACATCTGCTCGGCATCCCGTTTACCTTTACCATAGACCGTGGTAGGACGGCAGGGAGCGGTCTCATCCACGGGATTCGTTTGCGGACCATACACGGCACCCGAACTCACAAAAAGGATGCGCGAACACTCCACGGCCTTGGCAAATGCGATAACCCGTTTCGTTCCTAGACGAATCACGGAGTCCTGTTCCGCATCGGAGATTGTCGTCACGGCACTCGTAGCGGCATGAACGATGGCATCAAACGAACCCTCGGGAAATTTGAAATCGCGCACATCGCCTTGAACCCACACGAGATCGGAACGACTGGCGAGCGTCGGATTCTCCGAATGAAATTTTCCGGGATCGCGTGAAAGAACCGTATAGCACACAGAGGGTACGACGGCACGACGGGCAAAGATGGATTTGCCAAAGAACCCCGTTCCCCCTGTGACGAAAATTCGTCTAATGCAAGATGTCGTCCTGTCTACTGTCATCATTGTACGGGCGGGATGAGCATGTTTTCACGAAATTCCGTGCGCGGCAGAAACGGTGCCAGATCTTCCAGCGGCGATGAAACCATACGTCCGTCCGGCAGCCGACGGGATGCCGCCTTGGGTCCCAATTGTTCAAACGGGTCGAGCATCACTTCCACAAGTACGGGACCTGGCGTGGCAAACACAGACGACAGAATACGGTCGAACTCCGCATGGTTTGAAAGACGGAAATAGGGAAACCCATAGACGTCCGCCAATTTTTCAAACGACGGAAGCATCACCCCAGACGTCGCATGGGCTCCAACGAAAAAACCGTCGAAGAACGCACGTTGCGTTGTCTTGATGGATAGATATCCGCCATTGTTGTACACGAAAAGTTTGACGGGAAGCCGATAGGTTTGCAACGTCTGCAATTCCTGGAGATTCATCTGGATGCTACCGTCCCCTTCAAGGCAGACCATCGTCCGGTTCGCGTCGGCCAAACAGGCGCCGATCGCGGCGGGGAGACCGTATCCCATCGAGGCGCAGCCCTCGTTGGCGAACACCCGCATCCCGCGCCGAATGGGGATCGTCTGGAACGTCGACGTATAGGCCACGCCGTTCGCCGTGACGACAGTGAGCGGCTCGGGCGCGTAGGCCACAATCTTTTCCGGCAGGACATAGCTCGACACATAGTCAGTCCGCGCACAATGTTCGGGCAGAACGACCGGATAGCGCATCCGCAAACGCCGGCAGTAGGCCAGCCAGTCCGTCTGTGGTGGACGCGCCGGCAGATGGACGGACAACTCACGCAAAAATCGTCCAGCATCGCACAAAACGGGAACATCCACGCGAAACGTGGGCTTCTTCAATTCGGCCTCATCCACATCCACCATGATCCGCCGTGCCGCGCGCGCGACCGTGTCAGGTGCATAGCCGATGACACGCAACCCCATGCGCGTCCCCAAGACAAGCAGAAGATCGGCGTTCTGCAAAATGAAATTCGCCGCACGCGCCCCCAGAATACCGGGACGTCCGAAAAAAAGCGGATGGTCAGAGGGAATTAAATCGATACCCGAAATCGACGTCAACACCGGCACGTTCAACGATTCGACCACATGCAGGAATTCATCCTCCGCATGGGCGTTATGGACACCACTTCCCACGACGACGACCGGACGCGCGGCGGATTTCAACGCCGCGACAACCAAATTGAGATTCGGCACGGCAGCATCCGACGAGGACAGACAGGGCGTGGCAACGCAAGATGTGGATTCCGGCAGTTCGGCCGCCTGGATGTCCAACGGCACATCAAGCCAAACTGGTCCCGGTCGTCCCTCCCGGCAAATCCGCCACGCATCTTCAATTGCCTGCGGAATCTCATCCACAGACATCACCGTCCGAGCCATTTTTGTCATCGGCCGCACGGCATCCACGATATTGTACTCCTGGTCGCCCAGCTGCCGCAGATTAAGTGTCGGACATGATGTGATCATCAGGGCGCGTTTGATCTGCCCGGAGATGACGATCATTGGAACGGAATCCAACCAAGCTCCAAGCACCCCCGTCAATGCATTCGTTCCTCCTGGCCCCGTCGTCACGCAAACCACGCCCGGCAGACCTGAAATCCGTGCATAGCCCTCCGCTGCCATGGCGCAGGCCTGCTCATGGAGATTGCAGACGTAGCGAATTCTTCTTTCACGCCCCACGGCGTCGTTCAAATGCATAGCACCGCCACCCGTCACAAGAAAACAATGGCGGACACCTTTGTCGGCAAGCGTTCTGAAAATATAGTCGGCAACGCGCATCGCACACCTTCCTCCTCACCAGTGGCGCGTCCACGGCGCCGATCCAGTAAACCAAAGGTCATTGAGCAGACGGTATTCACGGGACGTGTCCATGCACTGCCAAAACCCCTCGTGCCGGTAGACCGTCATGTCACCCGCCTCGGCCGCCAAGCGCATCGGCCCCTGCTCGAAAAATGCCGCCGGGTCGTCATTCACGTACTTTTTTTTCTCGATAAAATCACGCGCTACGACCATGTAGCCGCCGTTGATGTAGCCCTGCGCAACGGCGGGTTTCTCATCGAAACGGGTAATCCGATCACCCTCAACGACCATCTCGCCAAAACGCGCCACTGGATGGACGGCCGTCACCGTCAACGCACGTCCCGCCGTACGATGCGTCTGCAACAACGTCGCCACATCCACGTCGGCCACACCATCGCCATATGTCAGAAAAAACTCGTCATCGGACTCCCGCAGATACTTCGCGCCGCGAAAAACCCGCCCGGCCGTCCCCGTTTCAAGTCCCGTCCCCGCTAGCGTCACGCTCCAGTCGCCTTCCTGAACTTTCTCATGGAACGTGATTTCCGGTGCATGGCCCAACGTAATCGTGGCATCGCTCGTACGTAAATGGTAGTTCACAAAATAATCCACGAAGACTTCGCGCTTGTAGCCCAAACAGAGAATGAAGCGGCGGCAACCAAACGCGGCGTAGCCCTTCATGATGTGCCAAAGAATCGGCTGTTCACCAATCGGCACCATGGGTTTCGGCAACAACTCTGTGACATCGCGCAATCGCGTGCCCTTTCCGCCGCAGAGAATCATCACGGGCGGCATCTCTCGACAACTAGAATCTTCGTCTGCTTTTCCCATGTCACCATTATACCATGTTTGAGCGGATATGTTATAATCCGTTTATGGATTCGTTCTCGCCCGCCCTGTCTATCTGCATCCCCACGTACAATCGTGCGGACATTCTGCGTCAGACACTTGAACACCTGGTTGCGCAACTAGCTTTCCGCGAGACGCGCGAAATCGAGATTGTCATCTCCGACAACGCCTCTACGGACTCTACACCACACGTCTGTGCCGCGTTCGTTCGTCGTTTCCCATCGCACATCCGCGTATTTAGAAATGCCGAAAACATCCGTGATGCAAATTTTGAAAAGGTCTTGTCATATGGACAAGGCCACTACTTGAAACTGGCCAACGACACCTGCTTTTTCACGGAAGAGGGGCTACGTGAAATGATTTCAACTATCCGTGAATATGCTAATCAACAGGATTGACCGTCTCTGCTCTTCGCACGGAGCGATATCGCGAAACGACACGTCATCTGCCGGGCATTAGACGACCTGCTCAACGACTGTAGTTACATGATTACGTGGATTGGCGATTTCGGCATGTGGCGAACGGAACGCAACCTCGTGTCCGATTTTGCCCGAAAGACAGAAACGAAACTGACGCAAGTCGATGCCTTACTCCGCCTGTTTCGTTCCCGGAAAAACATGATCGTCTTCCACAACGCATACACCCATACGTACTCACGCAAAGCGGTAATCGATTACAGCCCGTTGCACCGTAGTCGCGCACGTTCAGCATGACCGCGCCGTTCGCCTCGGTTGGCTCCTTTGCCAGAAGCTCAATCTCCTTCGAAAGAAAGGCGTCCAACGCCTCGGCGTCCTTCAGCGCGCGCTCGGCGAAATGGCAACAACCCCGCAAACACGCACACAAGTACTGTCGCGCGTCACACGGTTGCGACAATGAAACCACACATCATAACCACCTTTCTTTCATAATTCCAAGTAAGCAAAAAACAACTACGCATAAGCATGTCTATTTTTTTTTCTGTCAGCCCACGACAGACAGGCAAACAAAACCTCCGTCCAATCGGTCTTACTTAACAACAATAGATTGCACATAAGCCGTATTTTCGTTGTTTGCGGCAATAGGTTGTGGTAAAATAAATAATAGATGCCGCTCTTTATGAAAGAGCGCGGTCGGTTGGCCACCTTGTCCACCCCGACCACGGGTGTCCGGCTTCGCGTCCGACACAGAAGGTTGAAAACATAAACCGCCGCGCCTCTCATGTGGAGGAACGGCGGTTCGCGTGTTCGCAGGTCAGATGCCGCGTTACGCTTTCAGTTCCCAACCCTTGCGGTAGGTCGTCTTCAAATACTGGTTGGCCGTCTCGTCGTTCGTGAAGCGCGTCCCGTCCCAGAGCAGTTTCTTCTTGCCGGCGCGTGGCGCGGCGTTACCCAGCAGAACGGTCGTCGCAAGCGGCGCGGAGTAGTCGAAATTGCAACCGCACGGACGGTTCGGATTGCGGATTGCGCGCAGCCAGTCCGCCTGGTGGTTCATCCCCTTCTCGCGCGGAAAGAGTTTCGGCGGACGGTTCTTGTAGATGTCCTTCGGCCCAAACACGAGACTGTCGCCGTGCGGCCCGATGCGGATGATGCCCTTCTCGCCCACGAAAATCGACCCGAGCGCACCCATGCTCTGTCCGTATTTCTTCTCCAGTTCCTCGACGACCGGCGGCAGGTTCTGGAATTCGCGTTTCAAACAGATGCCGATATGGTTGACGTGCTTGTTGTCGTACGGAACACCGGGTTTCACGCCGTCGTGCCAATGAAGCGTGACCGCGTCCATGCCCGGCCGTGCCGGGAACTTCCACTCAAGTTCCGTTGCGACGGACCAGCTCCCTTCGCACCCCCATTCGACGTGCTTCGTCTCGACGGATTCCGGATGCACCTTCCCCAGGTCGAGCGCCCAGAACACCGGGTCAATGATGTGCGTGCCCATGTTGCCGATCGATCCGTTGCCGTAGCCAATCCAGCTGTGCCAGTCGTGCGGATGCAACGACAGATGGTCGGCCGTGCCGACGTAGTAGTCGCATACCGGCGCCGGGCCGCACCAGGCGTTCCAGTCCATGCCCTTCGGCGGTTCGGCTTTCGGCGGACGATACCGCATGGCGTTCACGCGGTCGTCAAAACTCCAGACTTCGCGCACCTGCCCAATCGCGCCGGCGCGAATGTACTCCACGAGACGGCGCATTCCCTCCTCGCTGTGGCCGTGGTTGCCCACCTGCGTCACGACGCCGTACTTCTTCGACGCAGCGTGCATGAGACGCACTTCCTCCACCGTCAACGCCATCGGCTTTTCCACGTAGACGTGCAACCCCTTCGCCATCGCCAACAGCGCGGCCGGCGCGTGGTGGTGGTTCGGCGTGGCGATCGCCACGGCGTCGATCTGGCTGCCCATCTTGTCCAGCATTTCATGGTAGTCGTAGAACGCGGCAATCTTCGAGACGTCGCATTCCGGCTTGTGGGCCTTGATGACGGCGCGAACCTTCTTCCAGTTGTTCGGATCGGGTTCGGCAATGCAGACAATCTCCTCGTTCGGGCCGCACATGTTGTTGACGATGCCATAGCCCAGACCGTGGCCCATGCGCCCGCCGCAGCCAATCAGCCCCAGGCGAATCTTCCGCTCGCCGCCGACCGGCGCTCCGATTGAAAAGAACGGCAGCCCCGCCGCCAACTTCAAGAACGTTCTCCGTTTCATCCTCGTTGTCTCCTCGTTTGATGTTTCAATTTATTTGCGATTCCGTCAATACAAACCCGTCGCCGCCGATGCCGCGTCCGCCGTCTTCATCACCCGCGCCAGTACATCCGCACAACCGCCGCAGTGACGGCAGTCGTTCGCGTTCGGACACGCCCCGACCGTCTGCATGAAGTCGGCCGGAAACGCCTTGTTGTCGATCACGCGGGGCGCGAACAGATCCGCGTGCACGGGATCCATGAGATCCAGCAAGTTGCCGTCGTAGGCATACGTCGCGTAGGCGTTCAGCACCGCCGCAGGATGCGGATGGCGGCGCGTGGCGAGTTTGAAAACGGACACGTACGGCTCGAACGCGGGCACGTCTTCCGGACGAATCCACGTGGCGCGAATGAACTCCTCGAACCGCCCGCGCTGGTACGTCGTGCGGCAGCGGAACACGCTGAAGTCGAATTTCGCACCCACGCCGCTCTGGCGGATGCGGTTGTGTCCGTGCATGTTGTCGTGGAACTGCTGGAACGGACACTGCCGCAGACAGCCGGAATTCACCTGCATCCCGACGACCTTGCCGTGGGCCTTCGCCCATGTGGCCGTTTCAGAAATGAACGACAGATCCCGTTGGCGTTCCCGCGACACGTAGAACGAATCGAACAACTCCTCCACATACTCGAAACCGAGCGTACCGTGGACGCGGAAGTTGACGCTCAGCCGAATCTTGACGGCAGGGAAACGCTGGCGCAGCACCGTGGCGATGAACGGCGACGTCGTCGTCACGATGTCCGGGAAAAGCCCGCAGCCGTCCATCTCCTGCAACGTTCGCGTCACGAAGTCCGCGAGATCCGGACTGATGGCCAGATCGCCGTAGCAATTGCAGTTGAAGAGCGTGTCCAGCAGAATGCCGTTCGCCCGACACCACTTCAAGTCGTCCATCAACCGCGCGCGCACGTCGTCCGTGAAGTCCGGCGCGGGCCGGCAGCTCAGCACGCCCGGCCACGCGAAGAAGACTTCGCGGATGCGCGCGCGATGCGGCGCACAGGCGTCGATGAACGGCGCGTTGAAGAAATGGCCGACGGCCAGGTTTTTGAGCGGAGGATGCGTCATCGGAATCGTGTGCGCCTTTCAGGGGTTTTCGGGAACGGGAACGGTCGGAATCTCGACGGGCGTCGTGTCGAGCGGCGGCGTCATCCAGTCCAGAACGCCGCAGACGACGGCCTGCGCCACGAGGCGCTGGCGGACAGGATTCCAGGATTCCGCCTCCCCTTCGGGTAGGTTGATGAAATCGACTTCGATCAGACAACTCGGCACGGCGGGGTTGCGGCAGACGGCCAGCGACTTCATCTGGGCGCCCGCGTCCTTCACGGGCGAGAGGACCTTGCCGACGTGTTTCTGGATGCAGCGGGCCAGCGCAAGACCGTTAGACGTGGCGGCATACGTCGTCGTGTGCCGGGCGAGGCGCGGATCGCGGTGCGGCGCCGTCGCGTTGTGGTGGACGCTGATCAATGCGTCCACATGCGCGTTATAGGCTTTCAACGGACGATCCACCAACGCGGGGAACGAGTCGTCCGACCGCGTCATCAACACCTGGAACCCGGCTTTCTCCAACGCCGCCTGGATGGCCTGCGCCTGGAGAAGGTTCACGTCCTTCTCCTTCCAGCCATGCGGCGACAACGCGCCGGGGTCGGATCCGCCATGCCCGGCATCCACACAGATGCGCACGTCTTCCGGCCGACGGCCGTAGGGCGGACGGTCGGCAAACCCCGCACAGATGTCGGGCGCGACCAGTGCTTTCGAGGGCGGGGTTTTCATTGGATGTGCGGCCAGGACTTTCTTCGGCAGAAACCCGCGCCGCCCCTCCAACCACACCGCCACCCAGCGTGTGCCGGCCACCGCCGCGCCACGCAGCACAAAATCCTTCGGGAGGAAAAACAACGTGTCGCCCGCGTCCGGCGCCTCGCGGACACGGTTCATGAACAGCGAACCCGTCGTCCGCCACGCGCCCTCCGCGCCAAGACGCGGATCGTCGTCCGACTCGATCGGCTTCGGCGGCACACGCGCGGCAAGCGGGGAACGCGCCTTCGGCGGATCGGCCACGACGAACGTGCGAACGAGCCGTTCACGACCGCGCACGAACGTCAACGTATTCGTGCCGGGTTCGACGGCCACCATCGACAGAAACGCGCCCGTGCGGTAGACATCCGTCGTCACGCCGTTGACATACAGGAGTTCCGTGCGACCGGGATCGACCGACCCGATCACGTACGTCTGTTCCACCGACGGCAATTTCTGGCGTTCGGCCGGGAACGCCACGCGGATCTCGGCCCGCGCCGCGCCCGCCAACAATAAAAATGCCATCAGATAGAATTTCATACGCATCTCATTATACCATGGACGACGGCTCCATCCCATGCGTATCGCCATTTTCATGCAGGTCGGCCAGGCAGTCGGCAATCGCCGCCGCCGCCGCGCGAAGGTCCTCCTCCGCATGGGCGGACATCAGCGCAACGCGCAAACGCGCCGCGCCTTTCGCAACGGTCGGATAACGAATGGCGGGAATTAGAAAGCCACGTTCCTCCAACGCCCGCGCGGCGGTACACGCGGCCGTTTCGTCCCCGACGCAAATGGGAACGATGGCGGAATCCGTCCGCACGACAATACCCCGTGCCGCAAGCGCGTCGCAGAAGACGCGCACGTTCGCCTGAAGCCGCGCCACGCGATCCGGCTCGGCTTCGAGAATGGACAACGCGGCGTCCGCCGCCGCCACCGCAGCCGCGCCCGGTGCCGTCGAAAAGATGAACGGGCGCGACGTATTGCGCAGATAATCGACCATCAATTTGGACGCGCAGACGTAGCCGCCCGACGCCCCCAACGCCTTGGAGAGCGTACCCATCAACAAATCGGGATGCCCGCACGCGAAGTGTTCGCACAATCCGCGTCCCGTCGCGCCCACCACGCCCGTCGCATGGGCTTCGTCGATCATCGAAAACGCATCGTACCGACGGCAGACGGCAAGGAACGCCGGTGCATCCAGCCGGTCGCCGTCCATGGAGAAGACGGCGTCGGACACGGCGAGACGGCGACGATGTTCACGGCAAGCGGCCAGCTTACGCGCGAAGTCGTCCATGTCGTTGTGACGATAGACAAAGACATCCGCGCCGGACAAACGACACCCGTCAATGATTGACGCATGGTTCAGTTCATCCGACAAAATGGCATCGCCTTTCCCAACGAGCGCGGTGATGATCCCGACGTTGGCCATGTAGCCCGTCCCGTAAACGAGCGCGGCCTCCGTGCCCTTGAAACGGGCCAAGTGACGTTCCAGCGCAACGTGCGGCGGCTGTGTGCCCGTCGTGAGACGCGCTCCACCCGAACCCGCGCCCCACGCTTCCGCCGCCCGCGCGGCGGCTTCGACCACACGCGGATCGCGCGCGAGATCCAGATAGTCGTTGGACGAAAGGACGACACACGGTCGCCCATCGACGACGGCCGTCGGACCCGTCGGCGACGCGAGCGTCCGGCAGACGCGGGACAGTCCCGCCGCCGCAAGACGGTCGAGGTCGTGCGCCAATCCGTCGAACCGCCGTTCCGGCAACGGCGTTGCCAGCACGGGCACATCCGTTACGACGACGCTCTGGTGTTCGAGAAAACGGATTGTCTCGTCCACCTGTGCACGCGGGCCGCGATAGAGGAAGATGCGGCCGCCGTTCGGATCGCCTTTTTCTTTGATCGTCGTAATGCGCTGATAGCCGATTTCCCGCGTCGCCACGTAGCCCGTCACGTAGTCGGGGTCGTCGGACACGCAAATCTCGCCGACAATGCCGGGCGCGGCCTGGACTTTCGTCGCAAGGACGATGGCCTCGGCGTAGTGGTTCTTGCCAGACGCCGTGCCCTTTGCAAGGGAATCGGCATCGTCCATGTACGTGGCGCGAACGCCGCGCGTCACGTCTGGGTCGAGACGTTCGAGCGTGTCCGCATCCAGCAGCATCGCGCCGCGCAAGGTGTGCGTTTCCGCAAAGCGAGCCAGAATGGCGTCGATCCGCGAAATGCCGGCGGCGGACAGAAGTTCGGCGGCGCGGGCGCGACCCTCCGCCGCCGTGCGCGTGACGTTCGTCGTGACGGGCAGCGCAGGGACGCGCAGAATCTCATGCGGATCTTCGATCTTCAGATTCACGAAGTCGGGCGTGCCCTTGGGATGGGCGAGCGCACGTTCAACGAGCGTCGCGGCCGTCTTCGGCACGGCGGCGACGGGGACGATTTTCTCCGCGCCCGACGTGTGAACGCCCGCGCGCGCCGCCCGCATCTTGACGGAATAGAAGCGCTCACTCATGAAAGTCCCCTTCGTCCGTCACAGGGCCGGGCGGACACGCCGCGAGATCGGCAATCGCGTCCACAATCCGCGCGATCGTACCGCGCGACGAAATGAGCGGCGGCATTGCGTAGATGAAATTGCAGAACGGCCGCAACCACACGCCATGCGCGTCGATGACACGCTCGATGTCCGCGCGGGCTGGCAAACGATGCGTCTCGACCACGGCGGCCGCGCCGAGGATACGGACGTCCCGGACGTTCGGGAAATCGCGGACACGCGCAAGGCCGTCCCGAAACGCGCGTTCGATCTGCGCGACGGCGGCGGCATATCCGCCCGCCGCGAACAAGTCCAACGACGCACAGGCCGCCGCGCAGGCAAGCGGGTTCGCCATGTAGGTGGGGCCGTGCATGAACGCGGATGGCACCCCGTTTGAAATCGTCTCCGCGACCTTTTCGGAGGCCAGTGTCGCGGCAAGGGTGAGGTGTCCGCCCGTGAGCGCCTTGCCAACCGTCATGATGTCCGGCGTCACACCCGCGTGTTCTTGCGCCCAGCGCGGCCCCGTCCGGTAGAAGCCCGCCGCGATTTCGTCGAAAATCAGCAACACCCCATGTTCGTCGCAGAGCCGGCGCATCTCGCGCAAGTACTGCGGATGATAGAAGTTCATTGCGTTCGCGGCCTGGAAAATCGGTTCGCAGATGACGGCCGCGATTTCGCCGTCCCGCTCGTCCAACACGCGGGCAAGGGATTCGACGTCGACGGATTGCCAAGCGCCGCCAAAGGGACAGGTCGGCTTTTCGACGAAGACGTGCTGCGTCATGATACCCTTGAACAGCGTGTGCATTCCGTCGGGGTCCGAGAGCGCCATGCAGAGCGACGTATCGCCATGGTAGCCGCCTTTAAGCGCGACAAGGCGGTTGCGCGCAGGATGACCGAGGGCGTTGTGGTACTGGACGGCCATCTTCGCGGCGACTTCGACGGAAATGGAACCCGAATCGGCGAAGAAGACGCGGTTCAGTCCAGGCGGCGCATACGCGGCGAGTTTCTGCGCCAACTCAATCGCGGGATCGTGGGTGAAACCGCCGAACATGACGTGGCAGAGTTTCTCTGACTGCCGCCGAATGGCGTCGGTAATCGCGGGGTGGTTGTGTCCATGCGCCACGCACCACCAACTGGACACGGCGTCGACCAGTTTCCGTCCGTCGGCGAGCGTGATGTTCACGCCGGACGCGGCGCGCGCGAGGCGGACGGGCGGCGGATCTTTGAGCGAAACGTAGGGATGCCAGATGAATGAACGGTCGTAGGCGAGGGACGTCATGCGAAAATCTCCGAAAAGTCCACATCGGGGAAGGGTCCGCCGTCAGGCACGCGCGGGACGCGCACGACGACAGGCGGAAAGCCCCAGCGCGACAAATAGCGGCGCGTCGTATCGGGCGTGTCCTTGTCGATGTCCGGATCGGCGGCGGGGAATTCGTTGTAAACGACACCCGCGACGTCCAGGCCGCGCGTCTTCGCCGCCTCCAGCGAAAGGAGTGTGTGGTTGATCGACCCGAGGCGACCGCACGTGACGAGGATCAACGGCCAATGGTGGAGCGCGGCGAAGTCGGCGGAGAGCATGTCGTTCGTGAGCGGCACGTGAAGACCGCCTGCCGATTCGACAAGAACGACTTGATGCTTGATGGCACAGGCTTTGACGGCGTTCGCGATCGTCACGAGGTCGACCGTGCGGTGTTCACGCGCGGCCGCCAGCAAAGGCGATGAAGGAAACTTGAAAATCTGCGGCGCGGTGAGGCCGGCAGCGTCTTCGGGATAACGGACACCCCCGCAGATGGCGCGGTGGGCGTCAATGTCCTCGGAAAAACCGTCGTTGCCCGTTTGCACCATCTTGACGGTGATCGCGTCAATGCCGCGTTGGAGAAGGAAACGGGCCATCAGACCCGTGGCGATTGTCTTGCCGATGCCGGTGTCGATGCCGGACACGAAATAGATGCCGTTCATTTCTTGCCTGATTCCTGTAAAATGGAGCGGTCATTATACCATCTTCCACGCCGTCGTGCATCCGCGCCGATTTGCCATTCACGCGCGAGAAGAGTACAATGTGCGCTCCACCTTAAAAGGATTTTCTGTGAAGGAACTACAGTCTCTCTTTCTCGTGCCCATTGCCGCGCTTGGACTGACCGCCGCGCTCCATGCGACGGCCTATCTTCATGGCGAAGCAAGACGCCACCAACCGCGCTTCTGGTTTTTCTTCGTGACGACGCTCGCGGCCATGGCGGGCGTCGTTCTCGCCCCCGGCAAACTGACCTTCCTCCTCGCCTGGGAGGCGATGGGCCTCGCCTCGGCCGGACTTGTCGCCTTTGAGAACACCGAAAAGTCCGTCCGCAAGGCCACCTGGATCTACCTCCTTGCGTGTCACGCGGGCGCCTGTGCGCTCATGCTCGCGGGCGTCCTCCTCAATCGACCGGACTGTACGCACACCGCGTTCGTCTGCGCCGTCGTCGGCTTCGGACTCAAAATCGGCTTCCCGCCCTTCCACGTCTGGCTGCCCGAAGCGCATCCCGCCGCCCCCGCGCCCGCCT
>CAYZYQ010000028.1:0-29403 GCA_964482645.1 uncultured Lentisphaeraceae bacterium
GGCTCCCTCCAAATCGACTGCCCGCTTGACTTTTCGCATGAAAAGGGGTATACTACCCGAAAAACGAAGGGTAAGGTACAGAGTTTATCTTATGAAGAAGTCGATACTAGCAGCCGTTTTTGCGTGCGGTCTGATTGCCGTCGTTGAAGCGGCTCCATCGGATGTCGTCACGCAGGCGGATCTAAAAGCGTTGATCCAGCGCATTAACAACTTGGAGGCCGAAAACAAGGCCCAGGCCAAGCGCATCGCCGAACTTGAAGGACGTGCGGCCGTTGTCGCCGTGGCGGCGCAGCCGGCGGTGGCCGGTTCAACGAACGCGCCAGCGTTGTCCATTCAGGCGCGGGCCAAGGAAGAAGGTACTGAAGTCAGCGAATCGGGGCGGATCTACACGACCGCCAACGGGCATCAGTACTATCTGGCGGACAAGATGGCCGGGATTTTCGAGCCTCTTAGCGAGTCCGGCCTCAAGATTACGCCGTACGGCCATATCGCATTCGAGGCCGTGCACAACACGCGCTCGACGGAGGTGGACGTCTATACGGATTACGTGCGGCCAAAGCACGATTCGCGGCGCGGCCACACGTCCACGCTGTCCGTTCAGGATTCGATTCTCGGCATCATGATGGAAGCACCTGAACTGTACAACGGTTGGAAGTTCCGGGGCAAGGCGGAGTTCGACCTCGCGGGCGGCCATGCGAACGACTATGCGTTCCATTGGCGTCACCTCTACGTCGAGGCCGAGCACGAGGCGTCGGGCTGGACGTTCCTCGGTGGTCAGACGTGGCACGTCTGGAAGATGATCGCGCCAAGCGAAATCGACGGTGCGTGGTTGGAGAACACGGGTTATCCGTACCGCCGCAGCCCGCAGTTCCGCGCCACGAAGGTGTTTAACTTCGACGACGACAATTCGCTCGAACTCCGCGCGGGTATCGTGAAGAACGGCCCCGGCATGGGGCATGATCGCGATGGCGACGGCAATCAGGACAACTCTGCGTCCGGCTGGGCGCTGCTCGAAGGCGCGGCGCTCTTCCAGCGGACGGCGTTTTGGGAAGATCCGGATGCCGCAAACAACCGCTGGATGATCGGTCTCGCGGGCATGTATGGGCGCGACAAGAGCCACCGCTACTGGGATGATGACGATGGTCGCCACTTCGGCAAGTCGGACGAATACGAATCCAAGATGGTCATGATGGCCGGTTCGTTGCCGTTGACGACGGTCATCGGCAAGTTCACGCTCTGCGGACAGATCTTCGCGGGTGACAACCTGGGCGACATCCAGGCCGGCGTCGGCCAGCGTGTGGCGTTCAAGGATCCGATGCGCAAAGGCCGCGAAGTCGGCACGATCGGCGGATTGGTGGACTTGAACTATCAGGTGAACGAAACCTGGTCGTTCGCGGCCGGCTATGGCGTCGACGATCCGACCGATTCGGAGGCGGAACACGCGAACGGCATCTGCAACAACGACCGTCTTTACGCGGACGTTTTCTACCGCGTGAACAGGAATCTCCACTTTGGCTTCGAGTACGCGCATCTGCGCACGAAGTACAATCTGGTGGACGATCCGGGCACGGCGAACGACGATCGCTTCCAGTTCACGATGTACTACGATTTCTAATCGTATCGTGACGTTGGCATCACATTGAATCATGGACTGCTGGAAGATCCGTACACGCGGGTCTTCCGGTTATTCATTTATCAAGCACACCAAAAAGAAGAAGGAGTAGGGAGAGATGGAAACGGGGAAGCGGGCGAACTGGTCGTCCCAGATTGCATTCATCCTCGCGGCGTCGGCGTCGGCGATTGGCTTGGGCAACCTTTGGCGGTTTCCCTATTTGGCGGCCCAGTATGGCGGCGGCACGTTCATCGCCATCTATCTGGCGCTCGTCGTAACGCTCGGTTTCGCACTGCTCGTCACGGAAATCTCCATCGGCCGCATGACGCGCCAGAGCCAGTTGACGGCCTATTCACGACTCAAACCGGGCTGGAAGGGTATTGGCTTCATTGCCACGTTCGTGCCGGCGTTCATTCTACCCTATTACTGCGTGATTGGCGGATGGGTGCTCAAGTATCTCGTCACCTACGCGCATATGGCCGTGACGGGTTCGGTGCCCATGGGTGAGGCAGCGGTCGATTCCGGCGCGTTCTTCAGCGGGTTCATTTCACATCCCACGGCGCCGCTCATCTACGGTATCGTCTTTGCCCTGTTGTGCGCCGTAATCATCCTGCTGGGCGTCAAGAACGGAATCGAGCGATCCAACCTCGTGATGATGCCACTCCTCTTCATCATGGCCGTGGCGATTTCGGTCTACGTGCTGTTTCTGCCGGGTTCGGGCGAAGGTCTCAAGTACTACCTGATTCCGAACATGGATTGCCTGACGACGGCGGACGGGCAGTTCTCGTTGGCGTTGCTGGCGAAGACGATTCTCGGCGCGATGGGCCAGATGTTCTTCTCGTTGTCGATCGCCATGGGTATCATGGTGACGTACGGCAGCTACATGAAACGCGAGGATTCCATCGAGAAGTCCGTGCGCCGCATCGAAATCTGCGACACATTCGTGGCCGTCATCGCCGGCATGATGATCATTCCGATCGTCTACATGTTCGCGGTGAAGACGGGCGTCCCCGTCAAAGAGGCGATGAACGCGGGGCCGGGATTGATGTTCATCACCCTGCCGAAGGTGTTTGCCATGCCCATGCTGGGCGGCGTCGGCAACTGGTTGGGGTTGACGTTCTTCATCCTTGTCGTATTCGCGGCGGCCACGTCCTGCATTTCGGTCTTCGAGGCGTGCGTGGCGGCGTTGTGCGACGTGTTGCATCTCAACCGCACGAAATCCACGTTGGCCGTCACGGCGTTCGCGCTCGTCATGTCGGTGTTGCCCGCGCTCGGCTACGGCGTGTGGGCGAACGTCAAGGTCTTCGGGATGCAGTTCCTTGATTTCTTCGACTTCACCACGAACTCCGTGCTGATGCCGATCGTCGCGCTGAGTACGTGCATTTTCGTCGGCTGGGTCATCAAGCCGAAGACGATCATCGACGAATGCGAGAAAAGCGGCCAGCCGTTCAAGGCGAAGCGGATGTACGTGCTCGTTATCAAATACGTGGCGCCGATTCTTGTTATCGGCGTGCTTGTGTCGGAAATCTGCCGGGCGCTGAACCTCTTCGGCTGGAAGATCTGACGCGGCCACACGATGTTTTTGTTTCACATCTAAATCGAAAGGTCAACACACATGGGCTACATTCTCGCAGCGTTCATCGGGTACCTCATCTTGATGCTGGGTATCGGTATTGTCTGTTCCGGCAAAATGGAATCGTTGTCGGACTACTATTTGGGCGGACGCAAACTCAACAAGTGGGTCGTTGCAATGAGCGCCCAGGCGTCCGACATGTCCGGCTGGCTGTTGATGGGTCTGCCGGGTGCCGTGTTCCTGTCTGGCTTTGGCGACGACGCTTGGATCGGCGTGGGCCTCGCACTGGGTACATACTTGAACTGGTTGATCGTGGCGAAGCGTCTGCGCGTGATGTCGCATCGGCTTGACGCCATCACGATTCCCGATTTCATCTCCTACCGGTTCGGCGAGAAGAAGGGCGTCGCGCGCATGATCGCCGCGCTTGTGATTCTCGTCTTCTTCACGTTCTACACGGCGTCTGGCTTTGTGGCGGCGGGCAAGCTCTTCTCCAGCGTGTTCGGTATCGATTACGTCTGGGCGCTCTGGCTGGGTGCGTTCGCTGTCGTGTCCTACACGTTCCTCGGCGGCTTCCTCGCCGTATCCTGGACAGACTTCGTCCAGGGCATGTTGATGGTGTTGGCAATCGTGGTTATCCCTGCGGCGATCGTCCACAAGGCGGGCGGCGTCTCGGAAGCGTTCGCAATGGCCAAGGCGACGGCGACATCCGCGCAGGGTGTGACGACGATCGGTTTCATTTCCGCTATGGCCTGGGGGTTGGGCTATTTCGGAATGCCGCACATCCTCGTGCGCTTCATGTCGATTGACGACGCGAATGAAATCAAGAACTCGCGCCGGATTGCGACCATCTGGGTCATCATTGCGCTCACGGCTTCCGTTGTCGGCGTTGGCATTCTCGGCCATACGTTCGTGCAGGAGTACGGCATTGATCCGAAGGCGCCGGGCTTTGACGCCGAACGTCTGTTCATCCTGATGATTATGAAGATCTTCGATGGCAGCCCGATTGCGCTTCTGACGGCGGGCGTCCTCCTCTCGGCCATTATGGCGGCCATCATGTCGACAGCCGATTCGCAGTTGCTCGTCTCCGCCTCGGCGTTCACGAACGACATGTACAAGAACGTCTTCAAGAAGGAGGCGTCGGAGAAGGAACTCGTCCTCGTCTCGCGTCTCGCCGTGACGGCGGTCGCGGTCGTGGCCATCATCATGGCCTCGGATACATCCAGCTCCTTCTTCAAGGTCGTCATGAAGATGGTGTCCTTCGCGTGGGGCGGTTTTGCCGCGTGTTTCGGACCGGTGATCCTCGCGGCGCTCTTCTGGAAACGGGCAACCCTCGCGGGCGTGATCGCCGCGATGGCGACGGGCGCCGTCACGTGCTTCGTCTGGAAATTCGTCCTGGCCGACTATGCGTCTTCTTGCGCGATTTTCGGTCTTTACGAACTCGTGCCGGGATTCGTCCTCGCGACGCTCGCGCTTGTCGTCGTCTCCCTGTTCACGAAACCGCCGTCTGCCGACGTTCTCGCCGCCGCAGACTGCTGATCTGTGGTAAAATAGGCACTCTATGGAAAAGAAGGATGCCTATTCCGTTGCCCAGGCGATTGCCGATCTGAACGTCTGGAAAAAGGTCTCCCGCCACAACTGGGCGCTCGTGCCGCAGATGGCGGAAGACCCTTATGTCGTTGTCGCAACGACGGAGGCGGATGATTCGTCCGTCCTCGGTCGTTTGTTCCTCTTTCCCGGACTCAGCGTCTTTCGCGATTTCATTCTGACGAAGCGGTTCAACGACTACGGCGTGGCGCTTTCGCCGATGGATTTCGACCATTACGAAGTCGCCGCCCCGAAGAAAGGCCCAGTCGAAATCTTCCGCTACCGCCCCGGTTTCGTCCCCGTCCGCCCAACGTCCACGGAACGGGAGTTCCTCGCGGAACTGCTCTTCGAGTGCTACGGTTTCATGCTGCGCCTTGAAAGCGAACCCGACCTCCCGTTGAAGTACGTCGAGCAGAACGCGCTTTTTGCCCGCAAGGAAATGGCACCGGGCGTGTGGCAGGACGGCCCGTTGCACATGCCGAAGGATCCGGTTGTCCCGGTGAATGAGCGCGTGGCGTTGGATCGTGCCCAGTGCGAGGCCGTCCAGAGCGTCCCCGTCTACCCCAAACTCGTCTGGGAAATCGACTTTTTCCTCGTGCCGGACTATCGCACGGTGGGACAGGATGCGCGTTTTCTCTACGTGCTGGCCATTGCCGACGGCGCCTCGCAGACGCGGGTCGGTTGGTTCAAGTTGACGGTGGATGGCAAGCCCGATGGTCTGAAGCGTCTGTGGGAAGGACACGCCCAGCGTGTGCTGGACACGATGCGGGCGCAGGGGCGCGTGCCAGGCGAAATTCACGTCCGTTCGCCGCGCATGGCGCGTTTCTTGCGTCCGCTCGGTTTCCATCTACCGTTCAAACTCGTACAGCACGCTCAACTCCCCGCGCTCGACGCCGTGTTCAAACAGGCGCGGGAGCAACGTACGATCTAAGCGAAAACATCGTTATTGACAAGGAGCATCATGGTTCGTGATATCGTCATTGTCGGTGCTGGCGGTTTCGGCCGCGAAGTCGTCTGGACGCTGGAGCGCATCAACGCCGGAATCGAAACCTGGCGGATTCTGGGTTTTGCGGACGACGATCCGGCGAAGGCCGGCAAGTCGTTTGACGGCTATCCCGTGTTAGGCACGGTCGCGCACGTGGCAGCCGACCATCCCGGCGCGTCGGTCTTCATCGCCTTGGGCGACAATGCGCGGCGCGAGCAAATCTATACCCAGTTGCGCGGATGCGACTTCGCCCGTATCGTCGATCCCTCGGCCGTCGTCGCGCCGACGATCGACCTCCGGCATGGCGTCTTCATTGGCCCGCAAGCCGTCGTCTCGGTCGGCGTCCAGATAGGCAAGTTCGCCCTCGTCAACGCCCGTACCAGTTTGGGGCACGACTGCATCCTTGGCGATTTCGCGCAGATCTGTCCCGGCGCGACGTTGTCGGGCAACACGACCGTCGGCGACCATGCGTTCATCGGCTCAAACGCCAGCACGTGTCCCGGCATCCGTATCGGCGCCCATGCGAAAGTCGCCGCCGGAATGCCCGTCTTCGCGCACGTGGCGGAAGGGGAGACCGTGTCGCCGTTCGGAGCGTGGAAGAGGTAGGAGGCGCAGATGTCGGACGATTTCGAGAAGAAAGTTGAAAAGGCCTACCGCCGTTTTCAGCCGTTGGCGAAAAAGTACTACCTTACGTTCACGCGCCCCGCGCTGACGGCTGGCGCACGGCCGTGTCTGCTCTTTCTGGGCAATCATTCGGCGGGTAAATCTTCGCTCATCAACTGGATTCTCGGCGGCGGGAACGTTCAAGACACAGGCGTGGCGCCGACGGACGACGGGTTCACCGTGCTCCTGTACGGCGACGAGGAGGGCGAGTTCATCGGTCCCCACGCACTGGCGCGTCTGCCGGAGGAGTTTCGCGCGTTGGAAGTATTCGGCCCGGCCTTTCTCCAGCATTTGAAAGTGAAAGTCCGTCGGCGCGACATCCTGAAGTCGGTCGTCGTTATCGATAGTCCGGGCATGATCGATGCAGCCGAAGGAACGGTCTCCCGCGACTACGACTTCGCGGCCGTTGTCCACCAGTTTGCCGCGTTGTCCGACACGGTCTTCTTCCTCTTCGATCCCGACAAGCCGGGAACGACGGGCGAGACGATGGAAGTCCTGTCGAAATCCCTCTGCGGAATCGAGTTCAAGTTGCGCGTCCTGTTGAACAAGTGCGACATGTTCGCGAGCATGTACGATTTCGCCCGCACGTATGGCACGATCTGCTGGAATCTGGGGCGCATTCTCCACACGAAAGACCTGCCGAAAATCTACACAACCTATTCGGGCGACGCGCCGGCCAACACAACGCTCGATCTGTCCGACTTCAATCGCCACCGCGATGAGTTCCGCGCGATGCTCACCCATGCGGGCGCTCGGCGGATCGACAATATTTTTGCCTCCGCCTACGCGGATCTGAAAGGGCTGTCGATCCGCATGGCCGTCCTCAACCAGGCGTTCAAGCGGCTCTTCCGTTTGAAGGTTCGCAATCTGGGTCTTGGCGGCCTTGCGGCGTTGATGTTCGGCTTCTGCGGGTTTCTGACCGTGGCCAACTTGATGGGCGAACCCGTCCTCGCAAAGGCGGCGACCCGATCGACGTTCGCGCTCGTCCTGTCCGCGTTGGGCGGACTGGTGGCGGCGGCGGCGACGGGATGGGCCGCGTACGGCTTGAACAAATTTTCCGTGTTGCTCGCGCGGCGGCGGCTCTCGCAAAGCGTCGATGCGATTTTCAACGAGGAATTTCGCTCGGAACTCGCCGTGGGAATGCACGACAACTTGCGCCAGACGTGGGAGACGCTGCGCGACGAGACGGCCGACATCGTGTTGAAGGCGCCCTTCAAACGACCCGCGTTCGCCGACCGGAAACGGCGGCAGCTTGACGCGGCGGCGGCGGAGATTTTGGATGCGTCCCGGACATTGGACGCCTAATGATGTGAAGACGTTTTGAAAAAGGAGAAAAGGACAACATGGTCATTCTGCCGGCAATCGATTTGAAAGGGGGCGTGTGCGTCCGCCTGAGACAGGGACGCGCGGACGACGTGACGACTTACAACAGCGATCCCGCCGCACAGGCTCGCGACTGGCGTGCCCAGGGCGGCCGCGAACTGCACGTGGTCGATTTGGACGGCGCGTTCGCAGGGACGCCGCGCCACGCCGAGGTCATTCGCGCGATCATCGCCGCGTTCGGCGGCCCCGTGGAAGTGGGGGGCGGTCTGCGCACGATGGCGGCGGTGGACGCCGTGCTTGCCGCCGGCGCCACGCGGGCGATTATCGGTTCGGCGGCATTGGAAGATCCGGATTTCCTCGCGGCGGCCGTGCAGAAACATGGTGTGCGCATCGCCGTGGGGATCGACGCGCGTGGCGGATTCGTTCAGACGCGCGGCTGGGTGGAAACGACGCAGGTGAAGGCGACGGATCTGGCCCAGAAGGTCGCCGCGCAAGGCGTCCAGACGATTATCTATACGGACACGGCCACGGACGGTATGTTGGGCGGCCCGAATCTGGAACAGATGGATGCGATCTGCCAGGCCGCGCCAACGTGCCAGATCACCGCGTCGGGCGGCGTGTCGTCGCCGCGCGATGTCGCCAACCTCCTCGCCCTCGGCCGGGCCAATCTTCGGGCGGCGATTGTCGGAAAGGCCTTGTATGACGGGCGGACGACGTTGAAGGACATGAACGATGCTGCCGACGGCCACGCTTGAGACGCTTCCCAACGGCCTGAAACTCGTTCTTGTGCCGGACGATCATGTGGAGAGCGTCTGCTTCGGCCTTTTCGTCTCCAGTGGCAGTCGCCACGAAGAATCGGCCGTCGCTGGTATTTCCCATTTCATCGAGCACATGCTTTTCAAGGGAACGCAGAAGCGCACGGCGCTTGAAATCTCCCAGGCGATTGAAGGGCATGGTGGCAACTTCAACGCCTACACGAGCGAAGAAAGTACGTGTTTCTACGCCTATCTGCCGTACGACTGTCTGGCCACGGGCATCGATGTCATTTGCGACATGTACGTGAACGCGGCGATTCCCGCCGCTGAGTTCGCGCGTGAACGGAACGTCGTGCTTGAAGAAATCAAGATGTACGACGACGAGCCGGATTCCGTCGCATCTGAAAACTTGACGCGCGCGATGTTCCCCGGCAACGCGCTGGGATTGCCAATCGCGGGTTCGGCGGAGACGCTCACGCAGATGACGCCGGAAACGCTACGGGCGTACATCCGCAAGGCCTACGTGCCGGCGGCGACGGTTGCCGTGGTGGCGGGGCGTTTCGACGCCGCACGTGCGCGTCGGCTCGTCGTGGAGGCGCTGGGCGGTCTGGAAGGGGGGGCGCCGCGTCCGTTCGTCCCCGTCAAGGCGCGTCCAAAACCGCTGAAAGAGATTCGGGCCGAACGCGACATCCAGCAAGTCCAGTTGGCGCTGGGTTATCGGATGTTCGGCGTCCATGCCTCCTTCGCCAAAAAGGCGGCCGCCAACGTGTTCAACGGCCTCATGGGACGGTCGATGAGTTCGCGGCTCTTCCAGAACGTACGGGAGAAAAGGGGACTGAGCTACGACATCCAATCCAACATCCAATTCTTCGAGGACGTCGGCGGCTGGACGGTGACGGCGGGGCTGGACAGCCAGCGTTCGGCGGAGGCGCTGACCGTCATTGACCGTGAACTGAAACGGATTTGCGCCAAGAAGCCCTCGTCCACCGAGTTGCGTCGAGCCAAGGATTTCCTGACGGGCAACTTCCGTCTGGGACTTGAGCAGATCCGTGCGCGAATGTTCTACTTCGGAAACTGCGTCATGACTTACGGCGATGTGCGTTCGCCGCAGGAAGTCGTCGATTTCATTTCCGCCGTCACGCCGGACGACGTATTGGCCGTGGCCAACGAAATTTTGGCGGATCAAAACCGTTCCGTTTCTTGGGTCGTTCCCAAAAACAGGAAGGGGAGAGGATAGATTTTCCATGTCCGATGAACTGCGTACGCCACCCCACAGCGCGGAAGCCGAGCGGGGTATTTTGGGTTCGATTCTGCTAGACACGACCCTGGGCGAGGATGCCCGTGTTCTGGACTTGTGTCAGGCGAAAGGGTTGACGCCCGATTCGTTTTACGACCCGAAGAACAAAATCCTGTATGAAACCTTGCAGGAGATGTCCGCCACGTCCGCGCCGATCGACGCCGTTACGCTCGTCGACCGTCTGCGCACAACCAAACGTCTGGACACCATCGGTGGCGTCACGGCGATTCAGGCGCTCGTCGACAACACGCCGACAAGCGCCCACGCCGAATACTACATCGATATCGTCCGCCAAAAGGCTCTGCTGCGTACGATGATCAGCCGGGCGCGCGACACGGAGAACAAGTGTTTCGACGAGGCGCAAAGTGTGAACGCGGATTTGCTGTTGGGCGAAGTCGAGAAAAGTTTTCTTGAAATCGGCGGCAGTGCCAGTATTCGGACGGACTGGAAATCGGCCGTCGAGAATACGTTGAAGGCGATGGATCGGCTTTTCGACGGGAATGGCAATCAGTTTGACGGCCTTTCGACTGGCTTCAAGTATCTGGATGAAAAACTGCTCGGACTCAAACCGGGTGACATGATCGTCGTGGCGGCGCGTCCATCCGTCGGCAAGACCTCGCTCGCCATGAACATTGCCGAGTGCGTGGCGCTGGGCCAGACGATCAGCGGAATGCCCGCGCCCGTTGGCGGCGACCGCAAGCATCCCGTGTTGATGTTCTCGCTTGAAATGAGTACGGAATCGCTGGCCAAGCGTATGCTGGCCGGCCGTGCCGCCGTGAATCTCTGGCGTCTGGCACGGGGCATGATGCACAAAGACGAGCGCATTGCGGCCAGTCAACGTCTGTTCCAGGCGGCGGAAATCCTGCGTGGTGCGCCCATCTACATCGACGACACGAGTGCGCTCGACGTGGCCGATATGCGCGCCCGCGCCCGCCGGATGAAGCGGACGCATAACATCGAACTCATCGTCATCGACTACCTCCAGTTGTGCAACTGCCGCGAATACGCAAAGCAGGGGCGTCAGTTGGAAACGAGCCGTATTTCCGGCCAGATCAAGGCAATGGCCAAGGAGTTGCAGGTGCCCGTGATCGTGCTGTCTCAGTTGTCGCGTGGCAACGAACAGCGTGGCGACAAGGAAGAGGTTCCGAAATTGAGCGACCTACGCGATTCGGGCGCCATCGAACAGGATGCGGACATGGTGTTTCTTCTGCGCCGTCCGTGCCGCTCGAAGACGGCTCAGTGGCACGACGATGAACTGTTGGCGATTGTCGACGTGGCCAAGAACCGTAACGGGGAAACGGGCGAAGTCGACTTGAACTTCTACAAGGAAGGTACGCGCTTCGGTGACCGCAAGCCCGGTACGCGCGGCAAATCCGCCCAAGAACAGGAAGAGGCGGAAGTCGCCGTTGCGACGAGCGAAGAAGTTCTTGAACCGCCGCCCGAAGCGATGCCGCTCGACGGCCCCATCTTGTCGCAAGATCCGTTGTTCTGAGATTCCGTTTTGGGGTTCTGCAAGAAAAACCACCCTTGTTTCGATGTCGCAGAACCGGCATTATGTCAACTAGCGTGTGGGGGCAAAAAATTGTCCGGGCGGGGTAAATGCCCTGCCCGGACGTGTGTGCGGCCGTGACCGCCCTTTTATCTTCAACGCCGATTAACGGAAGATGATGACGGAAGCAGACGGAATGGCCGTCGCCCAGATTTCCGTGCCGTCGTTTTCATAACGGACGACGAGTGTACGCCCACGAGTCAAGCCATGGTTGACGGCTTTGAACCACAGATGCGTCGTCGGCTTTTGGACGAACGTACCGATTTTCGCCCGATAGCCGTTCGGCAACGGATCGTCCTCCGTGCGCTGGAAATCGACCGTCACCGGCTCCGTTGTTGCCGTCAACGAGCCTTCCGTCCGCAACACGTCCGCCGTGACACCCGTTTCGCTCACGCGCGTATTGACCCGCCAGCTTGAGTCCGTGCCAAACACGAGCGAATCAACCGTCAGGACGTTCCCCGTCCCCGTCGTCTCCGTGTCCGCGCCACGCGGCGCCACCGCGCCGGACACGACGACCGTGCCGTTCGTCACCTGGCCGCACCCTTCCACGCCGGCCAGTTTGTACGCCGTCGACCCCTTCACGTCCACCGCGCCGCCCAGCACGGACAGCGGGCCGGTGAACGCCATCGGCTTCGCAAGGAAGAGCGTCCCCGCGCCCGTCTTCGTCAAACCGCCGTCCACCCCCGCACAGGCGGAATCGTGCGTCAGCGTCTGATTCAGCGTGTAGCCATCGACAAGCGACACGTCGATGACCGCGCCGCCCGCCGCGACCTGGTTCGTCGTCATGCCGGAAAGTTCGCCACGTGTGCTCGGACGGAACGTGCCGCCGTCCCACGTGATCACGGACATACCGCTGGTATGCGTCAGCTTCGGCGCGATCAGCGTGCCACCCGCGAGCAGGAGCTTGCCCTTCGCCAGCTGTCCCCCCTTTGTTATCAGGAGGGGAACGTCCGACTGGAACGTTCCGCCATAAAGGTTGAGCCGTCCAAGGCAACCGTCGCCGTTGTGTCCGGAGAGCGAGGCGCCTTCGTTCACGCGGTTCAGCGTCACCGTTCCACCATAGACATTGAAATCGCTCACGTTCTCCCCGAGCTTCGCCACCGTCGCCGAATCCGTGCAGCGATGCGACCCCATCGCGAAACGGCAGGTTTGCGTAAGCGAACCACACGTGAACGAACCACCATACATATTGTAGACGGCATGAACGCTCTGACATTGCTTGTTGTCCCAGTTCATGACGAACGAAACGGCCGAAATCGCCCCGCCATACTGGTTGAGCGTGTAGACGGGCTGGCGGTCGAGATCGCCGAACGAGATGTTCCAACTGCGGCCGACCCCCAAAAACGATCCAATTTCGAGATTGCCGTCGTAGAAGTCGAACGTGGTGTCCAGCACCTTGCCGTCCGCGCCGAACGTCGGACGGCTGCCCACCCAGAACTCGCCGATGTTCGCGTGAATCGTCTCGCCCGCGCGTCCCATCACCAGACGCCCGCCAAAGACGGCCACGCCGCCAAGGCCTTCAAACGGGACATCACCGTTATCGGGAATCGTCACCTGCGTGCCGGAAATACTGTAGCTCGTGGCGTCGGACATTGTCCAGTCCGTCGTCGACGGCGTAAGCCAGAGCGTGCCCGCCCCCGTCTTGAAGAAACGCTTGCTCGCAAATCCGCCCGCATGGACGAACTCGACCCCTTCCGGCACGTCGATGGCGCATCCGGTGTTATTGCCCGTGCCGACCAAGTTCGCCTCCGAGACGCCCGATTCCGTCGGACGCAACGTCGTACCCGTGAGCGCGACCGTCCGGCTGCCCAGCGCGGACGGTTTCGCTTCAAGACGGCCCGACGTGATCGTGATGTCGCTCTGCAGTTCGCCCGTCACGCGAATCGTGCCCGCGTCCTTCGTCTTCGGCGTGACGATGCCCTCGCCCGTCGCCGTCGTGCCGGCAAATTCAACCGTCGCCCCCTTCTCCACGTCCACGCGCAGTTTCCGCTCGCTCGCGACGTCCGGCAGGGTGAGCGATCCGGCGGTGGCCGACACAAGCCCCGCATCATCGAACGCCAGACGGCCGTCGACAAGCGCAACCGCGCCGGACGAGGCGGAGGACAGTCGTTCCAGTGTGTGTTCCGCGCCCGCCATCGACACCGTGCCGCCCGCGAAGCTCGACAGGAAGACGATTCTGTCGCCCGCCCTGTCGTCCGGCAGAGACGACCAGTTGTTCGCCACGTCCCAAGCACCGTCGCTCGTCGCCGTCCACGTGTGGACGTGCGCGGCATTCGCCGTCGCGGTCATCGTCAGCGCATCGTATCCGTCCGCCGAGGTGTCCACCGCGAACGAGACCTGAACGGACGGGAACGCCGTCTCATCGACCTTGAACTTCGTCGGGTCGATCGTCCCCTTCGGCGCGCGCAGGATTTGCTGTGCCCCGTCGGCCGGCGTGGACAGCGTCGTCTGTCCGACTCGCCGCACGGCGACATTGACCGTACCGTTCACCGTCAGTTCCGTCTTCACGGTGAGCGGCACGTATTCGCCCGAATCCGTCTGGAACACGCCCAGCGTCACGACGTCCGACTCCGCGTCGCCCAAGACGAGCGTTCCGACGTCGCCGTCCGCCGAACTCCCTCCGACCGTTGTCCAAAGCGCGGCGCCGTTTTTCACACGCACGGTCTGCGTGGGCAGCATCCCCGTCGCGATGGCCACGCCCGCGCCCGCGTTCACCACCACGTCGCCCGTGAACGTCTGGACGGACCGGAAGCAGACCGCACGGCTCGTATTCGTGCCGGACACGGTGACGCCGCCTTCGCCGGCGAACGCCGAAAAGACGTTCAGCCAACCGCCCCTCATTTCCGTCATGTCGACAACCAGTCCGCCCGCGTCCAGCGTAGGCGAACCGAATCCGCCAATCGACACGTCCGCGCCTGCGACCGGACGGAACGTCGTCCCGCCCCACGTAAGTTTTGTATTTGCGTCCGCCGCGTTCAGCCCGCCCACGACACGCAGCGTGCCGCCCTTCAAGTTGAACCGGCAGAGACGCGCCGAGGCGATGTAGACCCCGCCGGCGAAATCAACGAATCCGCCGTTCATCTCGAAGACGACGTTCGGCGACCACTGTCCACCGTAGTTGAAGAATCCCCTTGCCGCGAATTCAGCACGTCCGCCGTTCACGATAAACGACGCATCGCATCCGCGTCCGTAGGAATTGCCGAAACGCGCCGCATTGACGTCGTCGGTCGCTGTCTGGCGGAACGTACCACCGTTAATCGTCATCACCGGCCGCGTCTTGGACTGCCCAGAATTGTCATAGGCGAGGATGAACTTCGCCACTTCCAGCAGCCCGCCATTGAGCGTAAGCTTGGACTCAAGCCATTCGTCCGCCTGGGTATCCGCCCATCCGTTGTTGCGAGCGAGGCAGAGGAAGCCGTTCCGAACGCGGAACGCGCCCGAATTGATTTCCAGTTCGCCGGCGTACTCCGTGCCGTTCATCGTCGTGAACGTCCCCACCCAGAACTCGTCGTTGCCGATCGAGACGTTCGGCTGCTCGTCGACGCCCGGACGTCCAACTACCATCTTGCCGCGGAAAATGGCACCGCCCGCGTAAGAGTTAATCGAATTGCCTGCGGCGTCGAACCAGTTGGGGTCCAGGATGTTGCCGTTCCCCCCCGTACCAAGAAACGCAGAACGATTGAAGGTCTTCGCGAGATCGTAGTCCCAGTTGCCCGCGAACGTGAGCGTACCGGGTCCGGCCTTGATGAAACCGCCCGCGTTTTGCGTCATCGGGGCGTCCAGCACGAGATCCTTTTCCAGATAAAGCCCCGCCATGCGGTTCACGGTGGAGGTGGCGACGATGTTGTCCGACCATGTTGCCTCCGTGGCATTCGTCGTGTAGCCGTTCGGCAGGTAGATGACGGATTCGGTCGCACTGCCCCCTTCTCCGTTCGAGATGGTCACGCGCAGCGTCTTCGTGCCGTTGGTGTTCTCCACCACGCGGAGCGCGTAGTCAAGTCCGCGCGACACGTTCACGACCTGCGCGTTCGCCGCGTCAAACTCGACCGACGCGGGAAAGATCAGGAGCGCGTAGTCGCCAGCCGTCGTGAACGCCGTCGTCGTGTCGCCCTGCAGCAGATAGAGCCGCAGCGTCTTCGGCGGCGTCCAGGCGGACGTCGTGAGGGCGGACGGCGTCGTGCCGTTGAAGCCGATCTTCATCGTCGCCGTATCCGTCTGCACAAGGCCGGACAGTGCGACCGGCGTTTTGAACGTCTTGAGCGCCCCCGTCCCCTTCTGTTCGACGATGGTGTCACACGTGGCGTTTTTCAGCCCCACGTCCGCATCGTGGACGCGAAGCCCGCCTTGGAGCGAAATCGCGGCGTTGAAATCGATTTCGCCCGAACCCGTCACGTCGACGCCGCCGTCCACAAGCCCCGCTTCGGACTGGAGCGGCAACGACCATTGATGCGGCGTGGCGTTGTACGAGCGGATGGTCGTGCCCGTCGTGCCCACGCAGCACGTGCCGGCCGACCAATCGCCGCGCATCTGCAGCGTGCCGCCGTTCGCGTGGATGACGATCGTGCCGCCCGCTTGTGAGGCCTTGAAGACGTTGCAGTCGAAGAGGCCGTTTTCCGAAACGTTGACCGTCACGGTGGACTGTCCTTTCAGGCTAGCATCGAACGTGCCTGTGGTCTGAAAGACGCCATCCCCCGAGATGTTCGCGGTGAATTTCGCCCCTGAATCTATATGGGAAATGGACGCATTGCCGACGTCGAACCGGCCACCATCCACGTTGACCTCACCGCGACTTTTCGTGTGGTCGACGCGAAGCATACTACAGCCCAGGCGTCCACCATGGACGGTCATTACGCCCGTCATCGTATAGTTCTGATTGTTGTCGGCGCAATAGGCGAGGCCGAAGTTGTTTGCAGAGCTGTCGCCGCCATAGACGGTGATTTCCGAACGCAGTCCCTGCGGTGCGGTCGTCGTGTCGCCGTTGTTGCGGGCCGCACAAAGCCAGTTACCGAACTTGTTGACGCCGCCGTAGATGTCCAGATAGGCGGCCGTCTCTGCGTTCGCGACCGACGTGGAGCGGATGCCGATTCCGCTTTCGTGGTCGCCAAAGACGTTCGTCACGGTATTTGGCGTATCGATCACGAACCGCCCGTCCGTGACCTGAAAGGATGAGACCGCCGCCATAGGGCTGTCTCCGTTCGCGGGCGCGTTGACGTAGCCGTTAGCAAAGTAAATCTGCTTGTCGCCTTTGGCGAACGTGTTCTGAACACCGGTCATTCGCGTTCGGAGAATCAACGTGCCGGGGCCGTTCTTCATAAACGCTGCGTACTTCCCATCGACCTTCACCTGCCCTGTGAGAACAAGTTCGTCATCGACCTTCATAACGACAGGACGGATGCCGTCCTGGAGTGTTTGGTCTGACTTGATGAGAATGTCGCCGTCGAGCGTGGCGGCAGGGCCGGTGTAGTGGAACGTGCCATTGCCCAGCACGAGATGCGTCCCCGAATATTTGGTGGATTGGCCGAGTGCGGAAGGCAGAAGCGCACGGCCGACGCTCGGCACGGCCAGCGTGCCGCTTTTCACGTACGCGCCACCGGAGAAAGTGTTTGCGGAATTGGCGAGCGTGACGAGGCCGCCGCCGGTCGAAGTCGCGTTGGCCTGCACGTTGACCGCGCCGTCGATCTTCTCCGTCACGTTCGTCGCGACGCCGTTGCCCGGCGCGTAGACGCGCGTGTCCGACGGCAGACCATAGGCCGTCAAATCATCGGCGGATACGCCTGACGCCACCAAAGACAACGCCACCGCACAGGCGAAATGCGAAGGAACGTTTTTCACGTTCGCCAACATATTCCAGACATTCATTTCATGTCTCCTTTCTCCGTTTCGAGGAGACAATTTTCGCATTTTATGCGCGAAGAATCAATCTAAAAATTACTTTTTTTTTTATTCGTAATAAAAACCATAGTTTTACGCGCAATTCATCCGATTTCATCCCCCTTCTTCCGCGAACAGTCTTTCTTCCGCGAACCGTACGCCCACTTTACATCAAACCTCAATTGGAGGTATGCCGTGAACGCGGAGATGTGATATACTACCGCACTCGATGCAGATTATCAAACGAGACGAGCGGTTGCTGGCCGCCTGCCTGCTAAGCATGGTTGGTGGATTCACGGACGTTTATTCCTATCTGTTTCGCGGCGGCGTTTTCGCCAACGCCGTCACGGGGAACGTCGTCATCATGGGCGTCCGTCTCGTTTCGGACGATTTCATCGGCGCCTGGAAATGTCTCTGCGCGATGCTGGCTTACGGCGCGGGCGTCTTCGCCGCGAACGCCATCCACGCGCGGTTTCGGCACATCCGCCACGTAGATTGGCACCAAATCGTCCTTTGGACGGAGGCCACGCTTCTGATGGTCGTCATGGGACTTCCTTGCGGCTCGGCAGACCTTCTGGCGGTCACGCTCATCTCGTTCGTCTGTGCCCTGCAAGTCCAGACGTTTCGCCGCATTCGCGGTCTCCCGTTCGCATCGACAATGTGTACGGGCAATCTACGCAGCGGCGCCCATGCGTTCTACGAGTGGACATCCGGCGCGAACACCGAATCGCTCGCCCACGCACGTCACTACGCAATCGTCATTCTGACGTTCATGTCCGGCGCCATGTTGGGGGCGGTGATCCTCCGTGCGTTTGGCGCACACGGATTCATCCTCGCCCCTGCCACGTTGCTGGCCATTTCGCTCGTCATGCACCGCCGGTTGCCGGCCCGCGTACGGTGGCTGAGAAAGAGGCTGCGCACAGCAATCCGCCGTCGAACCTGACGCGCGGATTGCATATGGTAGCGAAGCGGTGTTCCTATTCGGCGGACTCAATCAAGTCGGCCATCGCGTTGCGCCAGCGCAGGACGGCGGCGGGATCGTCCGTGTAATCCGTCATCGACGCCATCACATCCTGCGGCACGGCAAGCGTGGCGCGGGCTTTCGTCGCCCAGACGCCGTTCGGATCCTTGCAGACCTTGAGTCGCCGTTCGAGTTCGAGCGCGTAGGCGTAGTCCTCCAATCCGTCACGGAAGTTCTCAAGCCGCTGCGTGGCGAGCGGCATCCCGCCCGGCCCCATGCACGTCCAAGAACCATCGCCGTGGTATGTCGTCCAACTGCGGGGATCCCAGTCCGTGAACGGTCCGCAGGAGAGCGGACGGCGCATGTTCCAGATCGAGATTTCGTAATAGAGGAAGCCGTCCGGACGCATCCGCGTCGTCTGCGCACCCATGAGAATGCGTCCTTCGATGGCCTCGTTCTCAATGAACATATTTGCATACGGCGAATGGGGTCCGCAGCAGATGTACCACCACACCTGACGGCCTTCCTTGCGAGCCGCCGCCGCTTTCGCGACGTCGTACTTCGGCGTGAGCGGCGTGAACCAGTCCATGATGCCGAGTTCCGTGCCCACGCCAAATTCGTGGTCGTAGGCCGTCGTGGAAATCGGAACACCGGGGAATTCCTTTTTCAGACACGCCACCGCCCGCTTGATGTTCGGAAAGTACTCTTTCGCGATCTCATCGCATCCGTAGAGGTAAGCCTTGTCTAGAATGCCGAGCGCTTTCGCCTTCTCGTAATTCGCTCGCAACATCGGCAACGTCCGCGCACGCCACTGTTCGTCCGTCTCGCCCTTCGTGGGATAACTCCAATAACCGAGGTTGAAGACGCCCAACCGACCCTGCGCGTCCAGACGCGCCAACACATCCCACTGGATGCGGTTCTGCCCATAGAGCGAATCCATCGTGATGTAGTAGTCCGCCAGAAAATCGCCCCACGCGAGACGGTTCGGCTTCCAGGCGTTGACGGGGAAGTCGGGATTGCCCCGAAGCTGCCGCGTCTCCGCCTCCCAGTCCGGCCGGTCTGCCGTGTTCACCTCCGGCCAGAACGTAATCGCCATCGGCAGCGGCGAGGCTTTCGGCACGGCGAAGTCGTTCACGCGCACGTGGAACGGCACCGTCGCGGCGGCCTTTCCGTCCACGCTGACCGTAAGCGTCCCCGCGTAGTCGCCCGCTTTCTGCGTTTCGGGACACGTCACGCGCACCCAGAAACTCTGCACGTCACGCCCCTTCACGTCCGTCGTAGACATATGATCGAGAATCGGATCCGGCCACCAGCCGGCTTCGGGTGCCTTCAACGTGCGGCAGTACCCGGCGGGCGTGTTCGTGTGCGTCGCGTAGCCGACCTTGTAGGGCGGCTTGTTCGTGACGTTCACATACCCCGTCAGCGCACACTTGACGTTGGATGCCGCGAAACGTGTACCGTCCTTCGCCGTCAAGTCGCCCACCGACACACAGACGTTCCGCAAATCGGCGTTGCCCGCCGCCACAAGTGCCTGCACGCTTTCCTTTTCGTTCCGCGCAAGGCGCACGGTGAACGCGCGAGCCGGTTCGGCCTCGAACGTGCCGCGCGGACGGATTTTGACCATTGACGAGGCCGCGCCCACGAGGAGTTTCGTCGTGTCCTGCCCGGCGCGGGCGCATTTCTCACGGAATCGCCAGTAATCTTCAAGATGCGCGTTGACACGTTCGGCCTCCTCGCACGCCCGTTCCGCCGCCCCGACACGTTCTTTCAGACGTGGCAGCAGATCGCGCACGAGCGTCGAACCCGTCGGCGCGGGAACGGCCTCGCCCGGCTTGAGAAGCGTCCAGCGATCCAGATAGACATTGAAGTCCTGCGGACGCTCCGTAAAGAAATGGATACGCGCGACTTTGCGCGGATCGGCCGTTTGCGGCCAGTCCGTCAACGGAATCACCCACTGGACGAGTCCGGCGGACGGAAGGCGAAACGACTTGTGAAGACCGTTCTGGATACGCCCGTCCTTTTCGGCGATGAACGTCGACAGCCGATCGCCACGTGTGCCAAGACTCACCACATCGACGACGAGGCGGTCATAGCCCGACCAGTCCGCCACGGGCGACGCAACGGTGAAACTCGGCCATTCGGGACGCCCCTGCTCCCAGGGTGCGCACCGAAAGTGCAACGCATTCGCACCGCCCGTCGCAAAGGCGTTCGTGACCGCCAACGTCCAATCCGCGTTCGCGACCTTCGGCGCTCGACCAATCTCCTCCGCCGTCTCGAAATCGTACAACGTCGTCGCGCCAAACGCGCACACGCCGCCCAGCAACGCGAATCCCAAAATCGATTTGCGCATGTCTCTTTCCTCTCCGTCGTTTGTCCAGCGATTCGGAAACAACCCTGTTTCACGCAATCCATGGTGAAGTTCGAGGATTCCAAAACCCTGTCCACCCGGACGGAAGAAACCCCGTTCTCAAACACTCTGCATTATAGCATGTTTCGGGCGCGACAGGATGGTGAACAAAGAATAAACAAACAGAGATTGGCACGAGGCGTGGTTGTTCAGCGGTAGTCCTGTAACGGGCGGGCTTCGGCACGGCCGAAGAGTCGCGTGTCTTCCAGCCCCTTCAACGCGGCGGAGAACGCCGCAAACGTCGTCGTGACGGGGATGCCCGCGCACACGGCCGCCGCGCGGAGTTTTCGCGCATCGCCATGCGCCTCGCCTCCCGTCTCCGACGTGTTCACGACCCACTGCACCTCGCGGGCGCGAATGAGGTCGAGCGCATTCGGCCGCCCTCGCGAAATGCGGAAACTCGCCCGCGCCGGCACGCCCGCGTTCCAAAGGCACGTGGACGTCCCCCGCGTCGCATACAGTCCGTAGCCCAGCGCATGGAGTTTCCGCGCCAGTTCGACCGTCTGCGCCTTGTCCTCGTCCTTGACGGACAAGAACACGTTCCCCTTCTCCGGCAACGGACTTCCCGCCGCCACCTGGCTTTTGTAGTAGGCGCTCGACGGGTCGCGGTCGATGGCCATCACCTCGCCCGTCGATTTCATCTCCGGCGTGAGCGAAACGTCCACACCCGGAAACTTCACGAACGGGAAGACGGCCTCCTTCACGCAGTAATGACATGGTACGACCTGCCGTGTAAACCCGATTTCCACCAGTTTCTCACCCACCATGCACCGCGCCGCGTACCCCGCCAGTGGCACACCAATCGCCTTCGAAACGAACGGCATCGTCCGCGACGCACGTGGATTAACCTCGATCATCCAGATTTCGCCGTCCTTGACGGCGAGCTGAAGGTTCATCAATCCCACCACATGCAACCGCCGCGCGAAAAGATGCGCGTACCGTTCGACTTCACGGATCGTCTCGGGCGACAACGAAACGGGGGGAGTAATGGCCGCCGCATCGCCCGAATGACACCCCGCGGCCTCGACGTGTTCGAGAATCGCGCCGACGACCGTCGTCTCGCCGTCTGAAATGCAGTCCACATCGAGTTCGATTGCGTGTTCCAGAAACTTGTCGATGAGGATGGGACGTCCTTCGGACGCCGCCACGGCATCCGCCACATAGCGGGCGAGATCGGCGTCCTCGTACACGATTGCCATACCGCGCCCACCCAGCACAAAACTCGGCCGCACCAGCACGGGATAGCCGATGTCCTGCGCAATCCGCCGTGCATCGTCGACAGAATGCGCAATCCCGGAGGCCGGTTGGCGCATCCCGACATCGGCGACAAGCGCCCTGAAGAAATCGCGATCCTCGGCGCGGTCGATGTCGTCCGGCGACGTACCGACGATACGCGCACCGGCGGCCTTGAGCCGCTGGGCGAGGTTGAGCGGAGTCTGCCCGCCGTACTGGACGATCACGCCGTCACAACGTTCGCGTTCGTAGATCTCCATCACATCCTCGAACGTCAGCGGCTCGAAGTAGAGGCGGTCGGACGTATCGTAGTCCGTCGAAACCGTCTCCGGGTTCGAGTTGACCATGACAACCTCATACCCACGTGCCCGCAACGCAAACGCGGCATGGCAACAACACCAGTCGAACTCGATGCCCTGGCCAATGCGATTCGGCCCGCCGCCGAGAACCATGATCTTTCGCCGGGGCGTCCCCGCCGTCGGCGCAGTCGTCTCCGTCCCTTTCCGAAGCGGCGCATCATCGTAGGCGTAGTAGGAATAGTAATACGGCGTCCGTGCCGCGAACTCGCCCGCGCACGTGTCAACCTCTCCGAACACGGGATGGATGCCGTGCGTCCGCCGCCACATCCGTACATCCGCCTCGGCAACATTCAACGCGGTGGCGATTTCACCGTCGCTGAAACCGAATACCTTTGCCTGACGCAGGACGTCCGGCGGCAAATCGTGTCCGGCAAACGTCCGCAGATAGGCACGAAACGCATCCAGTTCATCGAGTTCGCGCTTGAACCACGGATCGAACGTTGCCGTATCGTGGTACTTGAGCGGCGTCTCCAACGAACGGACGGCCTTGAGATACGCCTGCTTGAACGTACGGCCAATGGCCATGACCTCGCCGACGGATTTCATCTGTGTTCCCAAACGCTCGTCGGCGCCGGGAAACTTCTCGAACGCGAAGCGCGGAATCTTCACAACCACGTAGTCGAGCGCCGGCTCGAAACAGGCGGGCGTCGTCTGCGTGATGTCGTTTTTCAATTCGTCGAGCGTGTAACCGACCGCGAGAAGCGCGGCGATTTTCGCGATGGGGAAACCCGTCGCCTTTGAGGCAAGCGCGGAGGATCGTGAGACGCGCGGGTTCATTTCGATAATGATCCGGCGCCCCGTGCGGGGATCCACGGCCCATTGTACGTTCGAGCCGCCCGTGGCAATACCGATTTTTTTCAGGACGGCAATCGAATCGTCGCGCATCGCCTGGTATTCACGATCGGAGAGCGTGAGAATCGGCGCGACGGTGATGGAATCGCCCGTGTGGACGCCCATCGGATCGCAGTTCTCGATGGAACACACGATTACGGCGTTGCCCGTCCGGTCGCGCATGACCTCCATTTCGTATTCCTTCCAACCGACGAGCGATTCCTCGATGAGGACTTCACTGTCGAGGGAGGCCTCCAGACCACGGGAGACGATGGACTGAAATTCATCCGAATTGTGCGCAATGCCACCGCCCGTGCCCCCGAGCGTGAAACCGGGGCGAATGACGAGCGGCCAGGAACCAATTGTGTCCGCGACGGCGCGGGCCTCGTCCAACGTATGCGCCGTGCCGGAACGCGGTAGGTCGAGACCGAGTTCACGCATGGCATCTTTGAACTGCTGGCGATCCTCGGCGCGGGCAATCGCCTCCGCCGATGCGCCGATCAGTTCGACCTTGTAGCGTGTGAGAATGCCACGCCGATCCAGTTGCATCGCCAGATTCAGCGCGGTCTGCCCGCCCAACGTCGGCAACACGGCATCGGGCCGTTCGCGACGGATGACATCGTGCAGAACGTCCACGGTGAGCGGTTCGACGTAGACCTTGTCGGCCGCGACGTTCCCGTCCGGAAAGGCGTCCGTCATCACGGTCGCGGGATTGGAGTTGACGAGGACAACCTCGTACCCCTCGTGTTTGAGCGCTTTGACGGCCTGGACGCCGGAATAGTCGAACTCGCAGCCCTGCCCGATGACAATCGGCCCGGCGCCGATGATGAGAATCTTCCTGATGTCTGTACGTTTCATGGTCACGAACTTTCTGGCTGACGATTTAGCAACATCCGTGCCATGAAACGGATTCCGCGCCGTCTGCCGTCCAACGCTCTGCGTTTTACGCGCAGAATTTCACGCCGTGTAAAGGCACAACCGTGACCCGACAGGAAACGTACAACGGACGATATCGTCATGCCGAAATTTTCGTGACGAAATTTTCGGCATGAGAGAGGAGGATTGTGGTACAATGCGCACATGAAGTTGAAGAACCCATTTCTGACCGTTGGCTACGCCGGGGAAGAGTATTTTTGTGATCGGCGACGTGAAACGGCGAAAATGATCGCCGCGTTTGAAAACGACCGTAATGTAACGCTCGTTGCGCCTCGTCGCTACGGCAAAACGGGCCTCATCAAGCATGCATTGGCGAAAATGCCGCCTGAATTCGTCGGCATCTACCTCGATATCTTCTCCATTGAAAACCTGGCCTCGTTCACATCGGCATTCGTCTCCGCCATCGTCGGTACGCTTGACTCGCGTCTTGAAAAGACGCTTTCAACCGTCTCTCGTTTTTTCAAAAGCTGCCGTCCGACAATAACGCCACAGGAAAATGGAATGCCGCAGTTTTCATTCGACGTCGCGCCGACGGTCGCTGAACAGACGCTGGATGAGGTCTTCGCCTACCTCAAAGCGCGAAAACGCAGGGTTGTCATTGCGATCGACGAGTTCCAGCAAATTGCCGAATTTCCAGAGAAAGGCGTGGAGGCGCTTTTGCGAAGCCATATCCAGTTCGTACCATGGGTTCGCTTCGTCTTTGCCGGTTCCCGCCACCATGTGATGAGCGAAATGTTTGGATCGGCGAAACGCCCCTTTTACCAGTCGACTGAAATTCTGTCGCTTGACGTCATTGACCGAAGTGAATACGAACAATTTGCACGGCGTCATTTCGCCACGCGCCGCCAATCCGTGGATTCCACCGTCTTCAAGGTGCTGTACGACAGATTCGACGGCATTACATGGTACGTCCAGTCGGTTTTGAATCGAATCTGGGAATCGGGCGAGGGACTGACCGATCTTCGGCAAATCGACGCTGCCGTTGGCGACCTTGTCGAAGGGAGCGACATCGTGTTCCACGACCTGTTCCGAAGTCAGAATCCGGCCTCGCGCACGCTGTTGCGCGCCATCGCGAAGGCAGGTTGCGTGGCCGAGCCGACGTCAAGCGCGTTTTTGGCACACTACGGTCTCAAATCCCATTCAACCGTTCAGTCCGCCCTGCGAGATCTCGTTGAAAACGACCTGCTCTACCGTTCGGACAAGGGCTATTTGGTCTACGACCGTCTCTTCAGCCTCTGGCTTGCGCGGCTCGGATGAGGTGATGTCGGAATAGCCGTCTTTGTGCTACGAGATATTCGCAGCACAAGACCTATCTGACAATCTCAATCCACGAGAAATCGAATTTCAATTGCGTCAACACGGACTCTCGGTCTAAAAGTGGCGGATGTTTAATCCGAATCTTCAAACGGTTGTCCGGCACGTTCGTCGTGATGGTAAACTGCGAACCATGCGGCTGCCAAGTAAATCTCTTGTCGTTTGTCCCCTTGACATACCCCTCAAGATTCCCTCTTTGATTCCACTCCCACTCATACTCTTCAGGAAGGTATTTGAGAGCCTCCTCCTCAAACACCGCAACCGAAGACAGGTCGTCGCCCTTGATGAGGACAACCGTGCGCGTTGTCGCGAACTTCTTCCGAACATCCGTAATCCGTGCATTCCAGATTCCAAGGATCATCTCGCCAAGTTGATTTGGATCTTCGGTATGCACGTTCTCGATTGCAAAAGAATAATCCGGCGAGTTTCGTCCGCTAATGAGGCGTACATGCTTCACCGTGAACGGATTTTTGTTCTTGACCGTCTTGGCGCTCCATGCCATCTGATGCAACTGAACATCGTCAAGGCCGACGTTGGAGGGCGTCCATTCCGCACCAATGCACTTTGCGAAAATCCGTTCCCAGTCCGCCCCTTCAAGCGTCGGCGGATTGCGTGTCGCAAGAAGATAGACGATTTCCTTGCCGAGTTCCAACGCAAAGCCGGCAGGAAACTGCCCCAGCGGATATTCGGGATGGTACTTCTGAACGCCCTTCAGTTTTGGCTCTTTATCCATGACCGCCTCCACTTGGATTAGATTTCACCCAGTTTCTCGACAACGCGCTCGGCAACGGCCCGGATGACGGGAACGGCGACGGAATTGCCCGTTTGATGCTTGATCTGCCCGTAGTTCACGACAATCTTGAATTCATCTGGAAAACCCTGAATGCGCAGCATCTCCCTGGCCGACGGACGACGCTCGTCATTGATGAGGATGTAGTTCGCAGACGCCCCGGCACGGAGAGCGCAGGAGAACGTGTGCGGAGTCACCGACCCTGCGACGTTTTCGTGGGAAATGTAGGGTCTGGGAAATGACTTGTCTTTCAACCTCGAAAGACGCCTCTCCCGTATCTCGGAACGCACGAACAACGACCTGTCCTTCTCCGCCGCCGGGTCGAGAATGTCCGCGACGGTCTTGCGCTCCTTCGGTGGAATCGGCGGAGGGAACTCGAAGTCGACCTTCCTTCTGAACCCGCAGATGATAATCCGTTCGCGCTTCTGCGGAACGCCATAGTCGAGCGCATTGAGAACTTTGTAGTGGACGTCGTATCCGGCCTTGCGCAAGTGCGCCAGAATCACCTGAAAGGTCCGCCCACCATCATGTGCCGTCAGATTACGCACGTTCTCTAGCATGAACGCCTTCGGCCTCTTGGCAAGCAGAATCCTTTCAATGTTGAAAAACAGCGTTCCCTGCGTCTCATGGTTGAAACCTTCCTTGTCGCCAATGATGGAAAACGGCTGACAGGGGAAACCGGCCAGCAGAACGTCGAAATCGGGAATGTCATTCGGATCGACCTTCTGAATGTCACCGACCGGACGTTCGCCGAAGTTGCAGTAATAGGTCTTTGCAGCCGCCTGATCCCATTCAGACGAGAAGACGCAGCGTCCGCCATTCAACTGAAACCCGAGGCGAATCCCGCCAATGCCCGCAAACAGATCGATGAATGTGAACTTCCCCTGGCGCGGCGACGGAAACGGAACGTCAATTTCCACGTCGCCGTTCAACAACGCCAAGAAATCCATCTGAACGGGGTTGTAGGCGCGGGCGGAACGCCATGCGCCGAAGAACGGACGCAGACGCTCGAAGACGTTCGGAATCGACCTGCTGCCGCATTCGGGTAGCGGCCCCTCGAAGAACGCCGCGTCGATCCTCCCCGTCCACCGCGCCGAGCAGACGAAGACGTCCGCAGAAGAGCCGAACGCCTCGCGTTCGGACACGGCGCCGCCCAGCTCGAAGAGCGCATACCGCGCACCGTGCGGCTTCGGCGAGCCCCGGTAGCCCTGCGCGGCCAGCCAGTCGCCGTCGACGTCGCGGACGTACTTCGCCGCAAACGCCAGCGCGGGCAGGTCGCGCGCGTACACGACGACGTGCGTGACGGACGCATACCCCGCGCCCGCGCCGTCCTTCGGCAGGGGGAGGTTGTACAGCCGCCTCTCCGCAATCCACGCATGGTTCTCGGCCCGGCACGTGCCGACAACCGTCTTCTTTTCCTTCTTCATCGACATGGTCAAAATCTTCTTTCGCAGAACGCCGCCATTATACCATCTTCGCAGTGGCAAGCACTCCGACACTGCAATTAGTTTCATCATTCCATCTCAATCCGTGCTTCATCTCAACCTTGCATCCTCCAAGTTCGTGTCATTGATCTTGGTGTTGAACCATGCCTTCATGCGTAAACCGAACATATGGTCTGACCTCTCTCCTATTCGTCCATAATTCGCCCGCATGACTTTTCCGAGTTCGTTCGTTTCAGTTCTCATTCGAAACGTGAAATAGCACCCATCAGGTGGGAGTTCAACGCGATCTGGCTTTCCGCCGCGACGATCGACTTCATAGACAATATTCTTCACATATGTTTCATTCGTTCTTGCATGGTATTCGTACCGCATCTTGCTGGTCATGTCTACGTCCGCCAGATAGAAGCCGTCAACACAGTTAGGCGCTGTCACCGTGAGCTTCTTACGAAAGGAAAACCAGTTTGTGGGATTCCGCCAGACCTCATAGAACAAATGCAAGTCATCATGTAGTCCATCTCCATGTGGCGGACACCACTTGAAAGTTTCCAAGTCAAGACGCACAATCTCGTTTGTCGCCGGAATTTTGGCATAGTCCACTAGATGAAACGCCGTCACAACAGGATTGCGCACCCTCTTCAAAACGGCGACCGTTTCCACCGTTCCGTCAGACCATCTGCGCGTTCGCTTCGCGTCCTCGTAGGACAACTTTCGGAATGTCGGCGCTATCTTCGTCTCGTAGTAGCCGTCCCTTCGAATCCATGCGTATGCCTCGCCAATGCACCGTCCCTTTGCGGAGAAGACTCCGTCGCCGTCCGTCGTCCCACGCCTGACATCCGCTTTCTCGGGCGTGACATGGAACGTCACGGAAACGGCGGCGTTGGAAACTGCCTCGCCCCTGTCGTCCACGACCTTGAGCCGAACGTCGGCCAACGCGCCGTCAATGACCGGGCTGTACGCACGACAGACACCGGCAAACACAAAAAGCGCCAGCAGAAGCGAAACCGTCTTTCTCATCTGTTCAACTCTCCTATCTCCACAATCTTTCTGAACACTGGATGGACGAAGAAGTAGGCCACGTTCTTGATATCCGAATGCAGAAACCTTCCACCAAGCCCACCATCTGTACGTGGCCATGTATTTGCCATGAATTCCTCGGTATTCATGTCGAAGGACTGAATATCATAGCTTCGCAAATCGGTTCTCCCCGTTGGTGGCGACAACGCGGGAATACCCTGCGCAAGATGAAAGTCCGTCATCAGACGGCTGTTCGCGGCATTCGCAATCGAAAGTGGATGCAGTGCAAAAACCGTATTCGTGGCAAAGACCGACAAGTCCGTCACGGCGTTCGCCCGTGCGGCACTCCATTTCCTGACGCCAAGCGCATTCTCGCTGAACCCCCAACCCGACCAGTCGGTCGTGCCGATGAATCCAAGAAGCGACTTGCGCCCTTTCCAGAGTTCCTGCTTGTGCCATGAATAGCGGTCGCCCCAGTTCCCTGATGGACTAAAACCGTTGTACCATTCTGGATTGTGCGCGTCCGGATATATCTCCAATACCTCATCGCCAGACGAGTAGAAGTTGACCGCGATGGGGGCGACATCTGCAAACCGTCCCTTCCATGTCAGCCGGCTTCGTGCATCTCCCTGCACAAACAGTTCGTGCCATTTCGCAGCCCAGCACGCATTCGTGTAATCCGTCCACGCATCGTGGACGAGCTGGTTCGCGGACGAATCGTCTGCCAGCGAAGGAACAAACGCCTCCGATGGAATGGCCGAATTCAACATGACCAGGCGTTCGACTTTCATTCCATAGTCCTGAATCGCGGCGGCCGCGACCATTGTTCCGAGGCTGTGCGCAATGACCACGCGCCGACCCGGAATGCCGTTCACATACGGTGCGAGGCGCGAAGCGGTTA
>CAYZYQ010000029.1:0-14255 GCA_964482645.1 uncultured Lentisphaeraceae bacterium
CGACCGAATACGTCCGCGACGCGCCCGACACGCCCTCCGCGAACGTGAAGCCGAGTGGCCACGCGATCTCGCAGGAAAGCCCGGACGTCCACGAGACCCGGACGCATTCGCGGGCATTGGCAGCTGGCACGGAGACCGAAAACGGCACCTCCGACGTCACGGCGTATTTCACGCCGACGAGAAGCGGGACGCGGTTCGTCGCCTCGGCCAGCGCCACGACGGCGGGCGAGCCGAGGCGCGACTCCCGGTCGGCCGTGAAGTAGACGGGCGCCGGCCCGCGTTCCGCCACCACGTCCACGAAGTAGTAGGCGTCCGTGTTCACGCCCGCCCGCCACGCGACGCCCGGCGGAAGCGCGGCAACCACTTCATTTCCGACCCCTACACGAGTTTGCAAACTCGTGTAGGGCAACGGCCGGGACGCTTCCGCCGCCGCGAACACGTTGGAGCAGACGGACAGGTACCACGCCGCGTCCGTGCCGTGCGCGTCCGGCCCCGCGACGCGCGGGTCGGGGTCGACCGCGTTCTCAAGCCCGTCGCCGTCCCAGTCGAACGGGAGGACGGGCGAATGTTCCACCGCGCGGTCGGCGTAATGGCAGACGAACCGCCCGTCGCGGAACAGCTCGACGACGGCGTTCGTCGGCGCGGACGGGTCGCGCCCAAGGGCGGCGTTCGTCCAGCCCACGAGGAGCGTGTTCGACGGCGTCAGGCAGTGCCAGAGGCCGGATTCGGCCGCGCCCGCGCCGAGCAGATGCCACCGCGCCTGCGGGAGGAGCGAGACGCGGTCCGCGAAGACGGGCGGAAAGTAGGGCGTCCGCGCGTTTGGGCGGATCTCGCCCCGCGAGAAGATTGTCACGCCGTCCGCGAAGCCGTCGGGGAGGCGGAACCACCAGCCGGGCGGCGCAAGGCGGAACGCGTCGTCCGCCGCGCCACGACGGCGCCAGCGGTCGAACAGCGCCACGCCGTCCGGCCGCACAAGATCGTTCGCCGCCGGGCGCACGGCGACGCGGAAGCGCCCGTCGGCCGTCGTCGTGGGTTCGGACGAAGCGGCGGCATCGGACGCTACGCCTGCGGACGTGGCGGCGGCTGGCGCGACGGGGACGTCGCGCCCTACCGGAATGCCATTCGTCCGTCCTTTTGGCAGGGCGGGGCGTCCCGCCCCGCCGTCAATCTCGCCCCCCGCAACGCAGACCGCGTCTGTCATGTCTGAAACGGCGCGCTTCGTGCTGCCGTGGTGGATGAACGGCGCCGCCCAGAGCGCGGCGAGGACGACGGGGGCGAACTTCCGGACGACGGCGGGAATATTTCTGTATTTCTCTTCAACGGCCACGACGGCATTATACCGCCCGCCCCGCCCCCGCGTCAATTCCGCATTGATTCGGAGGAAGAAGAAGCGCCACAACAACTCCACACGCGCCTCGCCATTCGCAAAAGCCATCGTCTTGCCTTTGATCTTCCACATCGCCGACGGGATCCGCGCCCAACGCGCCGCCGGTTCCGTCTTCAGCAGCAGCACCTGAATCGTACGCTCATACAAATCAATTTTGTTGCAAAGATGAAAGATGCGACATAACTCCCTTGCGCATTCTCTCTGCGAAAGTCGGCCTCAAGCCTTTCCAAGGCTTCGGCAAGCCAGAGTTCAACTTTACGGCGGTAATTCCTCCCTTCCTTGCCGCGCTCTTTGACAATGCAGCTACGTCTCGGTATGTCTTCAACGTATTGTACCACAAAATCCGGCTCCCTCTCTCATCTCTCCGCCCCCGCATCAATTCCTTGGAGGTTCTTCATTTATATGATTTTCTTTCCCATCAACAGTCTCGTACGGAAGTCAGAACACCCGAAGGAACGGACACGTCACTGGCCTGGAACTTTTGAAATGTCGATTTTGTCGATCCACACGCCGGCCACGGCGGACGTGCCCTTTTTCAAATCGAACCGTCCCGGCCCGATCCAGAAGAATTCGTCGTTGTTTGGCGTCCATGTACAGACGTCGTACCAGACGTAATCCGCAGACGCCCGGTCGGTCGTCACATGGATTTCACCACGTCCCTTCTTCGCGACGGGATCGTAGATCCCCGCCCAGAACGCCTCACCCGCGCCAGTTTTTTCGACACGTACGCGAACGCGGATTTTGTACCGCGCACCGCGTTCAAACGCCACTTTCGCCATCGGGAACGTCGTACACCATTCGTAGTGCGTGTTGAAGAGTTTCATCGCCTTGCCGTCAGACGCAGCCGAGTCGTCCACCACGTCCCCCCATTCTCCCCGCCGGGCAATGGTCAGGTGGCGTTCTTCCACTTCACCGGACGACTTCGCGCCGCCCGTGCGCGGAATGTCACGCGCGGCGAGCGCGCGCCAGGCGCGGACAAGTTCGTCGTGACGGGATTGCACTTCGCTCAATCGAATGTCTTTCGCCTCATCCATACGCGCAAGGAGACTCTGCGCCAACGTCTGCGTCCAAAGCGCGTCCGAGACGGCTCGACTGTCATCCGTCAGCCACAGCAATTTTTCGCCACCGCGCAGACGGCTACGTTCAAGCCGGGCGTAGTCCACCGGAAACGCCCCCATACGCACGTTGTAGGACGTGGCGGGATCGTCCCGCGTCATCCGTGCGGCCGCACTCCAAAGCCCCGCCGCCTTTTCCAGAAACGCATCCGACAGCGCGGGATTGACAACCCCATCGAAAATGCGGAGCGGATGGTTCGTCGCGGCGGAATACGCCAACTGCAACCGATGCACGTCGTCGAAATATTCACGCACGTACACTGCGCCCGCGCCGTAGTATCCCGTGAAGAAGTCGTTCAACAACGGCTCCATCGGCAACTCGGGATTCCACATCCACTTCGCGAGCAACCAGGCCTTGAGTTCGGCGAAATCGGCGTGACGGCCCTGATAGGCACCTTGCTCGAACAGTTCCTTCACGTTGTTGTCGCGGAAGAAACGAACGTTCCCCTGCAGCGCGTAGACGTTCGGAAACGGCAGGACGTAGTGCGAAAAATCGGTCACGTAGTCCCACACGTACAACTGGTCGGTTTGCGTCTTCCAGCCCGCGATGTCCGTACGGAACGCGACATTCTGCGCAAATCCGCTCTGGTCGATCGGCCGCGCGAAATCGCACTCGATCGTACAGAGGCACGGCACGACGTTGTGCCGCAGACGCGTCTTCTTCGGCGGCTTGCGCGTGTACTGGTACGCCAGCGTCTCGATCACCGCATGGGGAAATTCTTTTTCGACGGCCTCGGCGACGGCGTTGACGAAGCGCACCATCGTGCCGGCGTGGGACTCCTCCTCGCGATCGATGGCGGCGCAGTCCGGGCATTCGCAGTACTTCTGATTGTCGTTCTGGCTCACGCCGTAGAACTTCGCGCCGGGATCGGCACGAATCCGCGCCAACACGCCGTCGATGACGATCTTCAGAACATCGGGATTTGTCAAGCACAACTGAACGTGCCATTGCGGATTGCGCGTATCCGTCGAGCGCGTCCCACCGTGCAACGCGAAATATTCGGGATGCGTCTTGCCGTATTTCGCAACCGGCACAAGCTGCTCGAACGTGTGGCAGCTACCGAGGCCACCGCCGAAACGAAACGGCGATCCGCCGTATTTCGCCTCATTCTCCCGCCACCAACGGTTGTTCACGCGCAACCGCGCCGCGAACGCGCCGTGCTGCAGGACATCGTACCAAAACGGTTCACGCATCGCGAACGCCGGCCGCTGTACGTCATCCAACGTCGCCGGTACGGCCAGCGCGTCCCGCACGGGCACAACGGAATGCCACGACGCATACCAGCGGCAGTCCGCGTATTTTTCAAGGACCTCGTAGACCCCATAGAGGGCGCCGCGTGCCGGTGAACCGAGAATCAATAGATGCGGCGGACAGGCGACAAGCCGGAACCCATCCGTGCCGAGATCGTCCACCTGCGCTTTCCGCGCGGCGGCCAACACCGCCGCCGTCGCCTTTGACGCACCAATGAAGACGGCGTTCGAGGGAACGGGCTGCGCGTCCGTAACGATAGGCAGACGGACGCCCGTCGTCCGTTCCGTGAAATCGCGGAACTCCTCGGCTGCATAGACAATGCTGGGCGACGCCTGTTCGGCCACCACGATTGTATACGACGGCGCCCGCCCCCGCGTCGCCAGGACAAGCGATTCGTTCGCCCCCGCGCCGAACGCAACAGCCACCATGCCAATCGCGAGAACAACTGCCCACGTATTTGGGAATCTATGCCGCATACCACAACCTCCTTGACTTCGTTTCGTTTTGTTTTTACGTTCTGCCTGTCCGTGTTCTCGACTCACGCAATTTGATTTTGTTGTGATTATACCATTTTCTTGAACAACCGGAAATTCCATCCGCGCTTATGCTATAATGGCCTCATCTGAAGGGCAACTCATTTTGAGGAGACAGTACTGATGAAGGAGAAGAAAATGAAGAAGAACGTAATGCGCGTTTCGCGCCGGGATTTTCTGGGGCGGCTGGGCGGGGCCGTGGTTCTGCCGATGATCGTACCTGCGTCGGCGCTGGGCCGGGACGGGCATGTGGCCCCGTCGAATCGCATTGTCATGGGCGCCATCGGTCTGGGGAATCGCGGCACGGGCGATCTTCGCACTTGGGTTCTGCCTGAAAAGGATGTTCAGTTCGTCGCCATCTGCGACGTCCGAAAAGAGCGACGCGACGCGATCAAGGCGTTGGCAGACGCACATTACGGCAACACGGATTGCGCCCAGTACATCGACATGAAGGAGATGCTGGCGCGGAAGGACATCGACGCCGTGTTGATCGCCACGTCGGACCGCTGGCACGGTTCGGCCGCCGTCATGGCAATGCGCGCGGGCAAGGACGTCTATGTGGAAAAACCCTCTTCCATGACCGTCCGTGAAGGACAGGCCGTCGTGGCCACGGCCCGCCAATACGGCCGCGTTTACCAAGCCGGAATGCAACGGCTCAGCGAACCGAACTTCGTCGTCTGCAACGAACTTCTCCGTCTCGGCCGTCTGGGCGAGGTCAAGAAAGTCTACGCCCACCTCGCGCCTTGGGGGAACGTTTTCCTCAGCCGCACGTGGCTCGCGCCCGAAACGGAACCGGCGCGGGACGTGCTCGACTGGGATGCCTGGCTGGGGCCGTGCCCGTGGCGTCCGTACCATTCGAGCTACATTCACGGCGGGTGGCACGCCCATTACGATTTCTACACCACGATCATTGGCGAGTGGGGCTCGCACACGTTCGCCCAATGCCACGATGCGCTCGGCATGGAAAACTCGTCCCCCGTCTTCTACCCGTGCATGCACAAACCCGTGCCGGACAACATGCACCTACGCTTCGCGAACGGCGTGGAGATGATCGCCGTCCAACGCGGCTGGCACGGCACGTGCGGTATCCGCTATGTCGGTTCGGAGGGCTGGGTGTCGTGCGCGGACGGCTATTCGCTGCCGGAAGTCTCGCATCCGTCCTTGCTCGCCGACTACCAGAAAATCCTCGCCGACTACTGCGTCCGTACCGGCTACACGGGGCAGAACCATCTGCGCCAGTTCCTCAATTCCGTCAAAACCCGTACGAAGACCATCGCGAACCCCGTGATGATGCACCGTTCGATGACGACCGTCCACTGCGCCAACATCGCCCAGTGGCTCGGCCGCGATCTCGTCTGGGATCCCGTGCGCGAACAGTTTGTAAACGACCCGGAGGCCGACCGTTTCCTGTCGCGCGCGCAACGCGAAGGCTGGAACATCATCTAAGCGCGAAATGACGGACAACCTAATCGACGCATGATTTCAAAAGGACCACACATGAAACATCTTCTGATTTGCACGGCGCTCGTCTGCACGGGCTTCCTCTTCGCGGCCGACCTCAAAGACCCCGCGTTCCAAATGGCGGAAAAAGATCTGCTGGCCGTCGTGGCCGGCACGAATCTAAATAATCGGATTACGGCTTGCCAGGAACTCGCCCACACGGGGACGGCGGCCGCCGTCCCCGCGCTCGCGGCGTTGTTGACCGACCAGACGGACGCGCCGCTCTTCCATGCGGCCCGTTACGCCCTCCAGAACATTCTCGGCGCGGAAGCGGACGTCGCCCTCGCGACCGCCGAAACCCGCGTCACCGGTACACGCCGGGACGGCATTCAAGCCTCTCGCCGTATCCGCGCCACGCCCGTCACACCTGGCTACGCGGGCGCGGCCGCCGTCCTCACGGCCTTTCCGCCGAAAACGCCCCTCCAGAACGGCGATCTGTCCGTCGTCCCCGCGCTCGTCCAACAGGCGCTCGGCAAAGGCTTCGAGGCGACACTCGCCCGCCGCCACCTCGTCGGCTTCCCGAACAAGGCCATCGACGACAAACTGCTCGCCCTCGCCTACGGCTCGGACGTCGCGCAGGCGCGGTTGGCCGTCGGTGTACTGGGCGACCGCCGGGTACTGCCGTTCCTGCCGCGTCTGGGCGAGCTTGCACGGACGACGCCCCACGCCGCATTGCGGACGGACATCTACAAGTCGTTCGCGACGCTCTGCGATGCGGACAGCCATCTGCCCTTCCTTTTGAAACTCGTCCAGGAGAACCCGAAAGAAGACCGCCTCGTCGGCACGTTGATCCGCGTCTGCACCCGTGCGTTCGTGGCCGACGACGTGGATGTCAAAATTCTCGTGGCGACGTACGGGTACTTCGGCACGAACACCGTACGCGACGCGCACAACAAGCCCATTGCCCAACCGTTCACCGACGTGCGGGAGATGGTCGCGGAACTCGTCGCCGCCGGGGCGCGGTCGATCATGTCCGGCAACCGCCTCGCGGGACGTGGCGGCTTCCCCGCCGATCCGGCGCCCGGCGTCCACAAGGAACTCCGCCTGACCTACCGTGTCGGCGATGGACCCGAAATCTCTGTCGTCACGCCGGAGAACGGCGAGACCGAACTTGCCGGGTGCGTCCTGCCCGAAAAAATCGCCGTGCCGCTGCTCGACGCCTATGCGGCGGCGACGGGAGACGTCCGGACGGCGTTGAAGCGCGTCGTGGACACGCTCGTCAAGCGCGGCCGCGTCGCCGACCCGAAAGAACGATTGTTCCGTCCAATCTTCAATGGCAAGAATCTCGCGGGCTGGACGCAGGAGGACGTCTACTTCACCGTAAAGGACGGCATCATCACGGGCGAATCCGTCCCCGGCCACCTCTGCCAGCCGAACCACCATCTCGTCTATACGGCCGAGACGTTCACGGACTTTGAACTCCGCGCCGAGTTCCGCCTGTCGCGGAGCTCCAACTCCGGCATCCAGTTGCGCTGCAAGCCGCAGTTCATCGGCGACAACGGTTATCAAGCGGACATGAACGGCGGCGGCGATTTCGTGGGATTCCTCTATCATCCCCGCCAGCATCTCGTCGGCGAACGCGGCGCGAACGTCGTGATCGCCCCCAACGGACAGAAGACCGTCACGCGCTTCGCGGCCGATCAAGATCTCCGCAAACGTTACAAGATGGAAGATTGGAACGACATCCGCATCGTCGTGAAAGGCCGGAGAATCGACGTCTGGATCAACGGCACACACACGACATCCGTCACAGATCCGCGTGAAGAATTCTTCCCGTCACGCGGCCACATCGCCCTTCAGCTCCACCAGGGGCCACCCATGAAGGTCGAGTTCCGCAACCTCCGCGTCAAGTAGCGGGCGGCATCCACGCCCGCGCGGCGGCGCGAATCTCCGTTTCGCCCGGCACATGGCCGTGTTCCATCAGGACGCGGCCGTCGCAAACAACGGTATCGACGCAGGACGTTTCGGCCGCGTAGACGAGATCGCTCGTACGGTTGCCGCCCGGACAGAATGCCACGACGTCCGGGTCGAGAATCAGGAAATCGGCCCGTGCGCCGACGCGAATGTCACCGGCGTCAAGGCCAAACGCCGTTGCGCCGCCGCGCGTGGCCATCCGAAAGACGTCCGCCGCCGCTCCCGCCGTCGGATCGTCTGCCTCGATCTTCGCCGCCAGCGCCGCGCACTTCATCTCGGCGAAAATGGAGAGGGCGTTGTTCGACGCCGCACCATCTGTCCCCAGCGCGGCGCGGCAGGCACCGTCCGTCACCGCCCGCCGGAACGGGAAAAGACCGCTCGCCAGTTTCATGTTGCTTTGCTGGTTTTCAACGATAACCGCCCCGCGATCGGCGATACGGTGAATGTCGTCGTCCGTCAAATGGACACAGTGGGCCATCACCGTCTTCGGCCCGAGAATGCCACACGCATCCAGATACGCAATGGGCGTGAGACCTCCGTGTTCGCGGCGGCAGCGTTCGACTTCCCCGCGCGTCTCCGCCACGTGAATGTGGATGAAACGGTCTTCGTCCTTCGCCCGGCGGGCGATCGTACGCAACGTCCGTTCGCAGACCGTGTAGACGGCGTGTGGCGCGAGCGTCGTGAAGATGCGGCTCGCCGCCGTCGTCGGCAAATCGGCCAGCGCCGCGTTGGCGGACAGGTTACGCGGATCGTTGCGGCCGGGACCGTCTGTCTCGACGAAATGGATGCCGACGGCACAGCGGATGCCCATCTCCGCCGCCGCGCGCGCCACGGCGGGCGCATACCAGTACATATCGTTCGCGAAGACGCACCCGCTTTTGATTAGTTCCAGAATGCCCAGTCGCGCCCCCGCGTAGACCATCTCCGCCGTCAGATGCGCCTCTGCCGGCCAGATGTGGTTCTGCAACCATGGCATGAGCGCCAAATCGTCCACCCGCCCGCGCAACAGACTCATCGCCAAATGCGTGTGACAATTGTAGAACGCCGGCACAACGGGACGCGCGGGCGTTCCCGCCTCGGCGGCGGACGGTTCGGACGGCTTGATCGCCGCAATTAGCCCGTTCTCGACCACGAGGTCGACCACGCGCCCGTCCAAATCCAAATTCGCGAACGTCCGCTTCATCATTTTGTCACCCTTTCACCGCCGCCGGATCCAGCGGTTCGCGGAAACGGAACGGCTGGATGTCCAATGCTTTTTTTGATGCCGGATCGAATTCAATCACCGCGCCCTCCAACGTACACGGGCCGTCCGCGACCTCGAAACGAGCGGGCACACCTGTGATGAACTTCTGGAGCACGGGCTTCAAGTCCCGCCCCAACGAAGAAAACCACGGGCCGCACATTCCGAGATCGGACTGAAACGCCGTACCACCCGAAAGGACGAGTGCGTCGGACGTCTGGACGTGCGTATGCGTTCCGACTACGGCCGTCACGCGCCCACGCAGGTAATGCGCGAGCGCGATTTTCTCGCTCGTCGCCTCGGCATGGAAATCGACGAAGACGGGTACGTTCTTCGGCAGACTTGCCAGCGCGGCGTCTGCCGCGAGGAACGGGCAGTCCGCAGGCTGCATGAACACGCGCCCGACGAGGTTCAGGATGGCGAAGCGGCAAATGTCCGTCTCCACCACCGCAAACCCCTTGCCGGGCGCCTGCGACGGAAAGTTCGCCGGACGAACGGTGTTCTTCAACTGGTTGATCGTGGGCGCAAACTCCTTCTGCCCCCACGTGTGGTCGCCCAGCGTGATCGCATCCGCGCCCGCCTTGAAGATTTCCTGTGCAAGCGGTACGGTCAGCCCCGACCCCGCCGCGGCATTCTCCGCATTCACGACGACGGCCGCAACTCCCAGTTCCGAGCGGATCTTGCGCAGACGCGATGCCAGAATCCGCCGTCCCGGCGAACCTACGACATCTCCTAACATCAAAATTTTCATACCGCAATCATACCATAATTCCACGGCAGCGGCGGAGAAATCGTGAAGAGGCGTGTTGTCTGCACGGTGAATATGATATAATGTCCGCATGAAGAACACGGATAAAAGGACGATGCGGCATGAGATTCTGTCAGGATGCCCAATCGTTCGTGCAGATCTTGCACGGCGTGGGCTTCGTGTCAACACGCTTTCTGAAATGGCTGCGCGTGGTGTTCTGTATCGCGTATCAAGAGGCGTGTACGCTTCCTACGTCGGTGCGGAATCAGGACTTTTGGATTACGAACTTGCCAGCAGGGTCGTTCCCAGAGGTGTATTCACCCTGCTTTCTGCCTTGAGGCTTCATGCTCTCACGGATGAGAACCCCCAAAAGATGTCGATGGCAATTCCGCTGAAATCCCATCCGCCGAAAACGACTTTGGCGATGGATTTTGTCTACATGAAGCCGGAACTGTTGGCGATGGACGTCGTTGAGATGGATTCCAACGGAACGACGCTGCATGTATTCACAGTCGAAAGAACGATTGCAGAGTGCTTCAAACATCGAAACCGAATCGGCATCTCCGTTGCCGTATCGGCCTTGCAGGAAGCCGTAAAAAAGAGGACTCTCGACCTTGCTCGCCTTGGACGGACGCTTGTAGAATGCCGGATGTTTCGAATTGCACAGCCCTATCTGGAGGGGATTGCATGAAACGAAAAATTGTCGACTATGGGCAATCCGTAAGAGCGCGTCTTCTCATGCTCGCGAATCAACGCGGAGTTCAGCTAGAGTATGTCCTTCTGCGCTATGCCCTCGAACGCTTCCTGTATCGTTTGGGAATTTCCGCACAGTCGAATCGCTTTGTCTTGAAGGGTGCATCGGCATTCGCCGTATGGATGGGTCCGTTCTGTCGCGTGACGCGCGATGCCGACCTTGAGGCTTTCGGCGACGCATCCCCCGAAGCCCTGTGCGAGGCCTTTCGGGAAATTTGCGATGTGCCCTGCCCCGAAGATGGCGTAACCCTCGATCTTTCATCGATTGCAGCAAATGAGATCAAGAAGGGAGATCGGTATCCCGGTGTGCGAATAGTGTTCCGAGCCGTTATTGGCGGAGCGTGTGTTCCGATGCAGTTTGACGTCGGCTTTGGCGACAGTGTCTTTCCGCAGGCGGAGGTCATGGATTATCCAGTCCTTCTGAATGGGATGCCGCCTCAAATACGAATCTATCCAAGATATACAATCATCGCGGAAAAGTTTCAGGTCATGGTTCATCGTGGACTCCTGAATAGTCGTCTCAAAGACTACTATGACATCTGGATGTTGACGGAACATTTCGACTTCGACCTGCAGATTCTCCAAAGCGCAATCGAGCGGACATTTAAGCGCAGGGAAACGTCCATTCCCTTTGATTTGCCAGAAGCTCTATCCGATGGTTTTGCGGAAAACAACAACAGGAAAATCCAATGGAGAGGGTTCCTAAAGAGATCTGGAGTAGCGGAAATCGACCTCTTGTCTGTTGTCAAACGATTAGCAAACTTCTTTGCGCCAGTCTTCAATGAGATGCGCGAAACAAAAACATGGTGCCATGAAAACCGCGCATGGACAAATGCCATTTCCGGTAAAGCCAATGTTCCCGACACTTGATGTAAACTTAAGGAAAACTCACACAACCATGACTACACCGACCTCCTCCCGTCCGCCGCTCATCCTCGCCTCGGGTTCGCCCCGGCGGCAGAAAATTCTCGCACAACAGGGTCTCGCATTCGAAGTGCTGAAAACGGATGCGCCCGAAGTCTCCTTCCCGCACGACCCCGAACGCACCGTGACGACGAACGCCGCCGCCAAACTCGCCGCCGCCCGTACGCGCCCCGGCACCTTGGATGCCGCCGTGTTGGCTGCCGACACGATCGTCTGGTTCGACGGTCGTATCTACGGCAAGCCCGCCGATCTCGCCGAAGCCGCCACGTTTCTGCGCCAGTTGAGCGGACAGACCCATACCGTCTTCACGGGCGTCGCCTACGCCGCCGCGCACGACGCCACCATACGAACGCTCTGCGTCCGCTCCGACGTGACATTCAAAAAACTGGACGAGGCCACCCTTTCGGATTACCTCGTCCGCGTCAATCCCATCGACCGCGCCGGCGCCTACGACATCGACATGAGCGGCACAATGCTCATCGCCGCCTACACGGGTTCCTGCGAGAACATCATGGGGCTGCCGCTTGAAGCGCTCCGCGCGTTCGGTCTAATTTGACCGTGGGACTGGTTCACGATCCCGGATGAACGGGATGCCCGCCCGCCGCGCAGAGCGGGCAGGACGCCGGCTCCCACGTCGTAGGTTGGATCTGAATGAGCGAGAACATCGGAATGTCGCCAAACGAAACCGCGCCCTTCGAGCGATCCACGAGAACGCCAACGGCGGCGACTTCCGCGCCCGCCGCTTTCACAAGATCAATCGTCTCCTGGACGCGCCCGCCCTTCGTGACGACATCTTCCGCCACCACGTAGCGTTCGCCCGGCTTGAGGGCAAAGCGGCGCATGGCCAACTGCGTAATCGGCTTGCCCGTCGCATCCACGCCTTCGCCCTGTACCTTTTCAGCGAAGACACACTTCGTGTCGAGCGCCCGCGCGACTTCATGCCCCACGAGGATGCCGCCCACGGCCGGGGAAATCACACCGTCGAGCTTCGCCAAATCGACGCCCGCCTTGATTTTCGCCACGAGGTCGTCGCAGAGCCGCGCCGCGATACGCGGATAGCGCAACACGTTCGCGCACTGGAAATAGCGGTCGGAATGGAGTTTGGAACGCAGTTCAAAATGTCCCGTCAACAACGCGCCGGTGTCGGTAAAAATCTTCAGGATTTCTGCTTCTGTCATCATGGTTGATTCCTCTGGTCGTATTTTGAATCGATGTGAATTAAAAAGTCAGGGGTTCGCGTTGCGCGTGAACACCACCACGGCGCCGCCCTCGCGGGCCACGGACAACTTGATCTTGTCCGTCCGCGTAACCGTCCGAGTGGACTCCGCCAGATCCGTCGCGTCCGTCGCCGCGTTCGGCCCGTCCACGTAGAACTTCGCCGTCCACGCCGATCCTTCCGGCAGGAACGTGAGCGGCAGGTCGAACGACGCGCCCTTCACGCCGAGGATGGCGAGATAGAGGCGACCATCGTACGTTTCACGGACGACGCCGTAGTAATGCCCGATCTTGCCGGCGAGCGGCAGCGTGTTGCGCCAGACCGTCGGCAGCGCGCGCAACGCCTCCAGCCCCTTCGCGCCGCGGTAGCGCTGCGGCCAGTCGCAGAGCGTCATGAGCGGCGAATCGTAGGCGATGCAGAGCGCAAGCGCATGGGCGCGCGTGCCGATTTCCTCCGCGCCGATCCGCCGCACGTCCGTCTCGTCCCCATAGCGATGGCCCTTGCGGCTCTGCGCGACGAAACGTTCGGAGTGGACGTTGCCGAAACTGCCGGGCGTGTAGTCGCCCGGTCCCAGCAAAAAGCGCGTAAACGGCAGCGTGGCCGTGTGGACGGGCGTGACGTACGGATAGAACTTCGTCATCTCGTTGCCGCGAATGCCCTCGCGGGTAATCTGGTTCGGCCATGTGCGGTTCATGCCCGTGGGCTTGTACGCGCCGTGGAAGTTGATCATCAGCTTGTGCTTCGCCGCACTGCGGATGACCTTCTCGTACCACCGCACCATCCACTGATCCTGCCGATCCATGAAGTCGATCTTCACGCCCTTGATGCCGCGCCGCTCGAAGTCGGTGAACACGGCGTCCACGCCGTTCTCCTCCAACGCGCTCCAGTAGCACCACACCCAGACGCCGACGCCCTTCACCTTGGCATGGGCGAGGATGCGGTCGAGGTCGAACTCCTTGCGCGGAAAGATCTTCACGCCCGGCCCGTGATTCGGCCGCCGCGCGTAGCCGTACCAGCCGCCGTCGATCGTATGGTAGGGCCACCCCATCTCCGCCGCGAAGTCGATCAGCTCGATCGTCAGATCGGTCGACAGCGAATTGTTCGATTCGTACCACCAGTCCCAGCTCGTCGCGCCAGGCTTCACCCAGTCGAACGCGGCGTCGCCCCCTTCCGGCGGCGGATTGAGGTTGAGGATCACGTCGTTGTTCGCGAGCAGGTCGAGTTCGCTGTCGCCGAGAATCATCACGCGCCACGGGGAATGGCGCGGCGCACAGGCGATCACGCGGTCGTCGCCGCAGTCGGGAATCGGCGAGAGGTCGGCCGTCAGCACCGTCGCGTCCGGCGGCTGGGACTCGTCGCCCGGCACACGGAAGAACAGCCCCGCCCAATCCGTCAGATCCGCCTCGCAGAGCGCAACCAGCTGCCCTTCCACTTCGACGAGGGCGGGCATTCCGACGAGCTGTCCAGCCGTCACGCTGCGGATGGCGCGGTGCTTGAACGCTTCTTCCTGCGACGTCTTGTACGACGGACGGCCGCCGCCCGCGCCGTAGACGGTCAGCCATGCGAGCGGATCGCCCGGAAAGCACCACTGCGTGCATTCCTTCGTGAGCGTGAACAACTCGAAGCCCGGCTGCGCGGGAATCTCGTAGCGGAACGCCACCGCGCCGTCGTAG
>CAYZYQ010000029.1:14355-29251 GCA_964482645.1 uncultured Lentisphaeraceae bacterium
CTCGAAGCCCGGCTGCGCGGGAATCTCGTAGCGGAACGCCACCGCGCCGTCGTAGGCGCGGAAGACGAGGCCGAGCCGGCGGTTGGGCGCGGCCTTTTCGCGGAGATCGAACACGAGTTCGTTCGCGCGGTCGAGCACGACCTCCTTCTTGTAGAGGCGGTTCGTCCACACCTGGTCGATCGTCCGGGGCGTCGCCTTGACGACTTCCATCTCGCCGAACGGCTTCTGCCCCTTGAACTGAAGACCCAGCGCCGACGGACGCAGAATCTCCGCGCCCTTGCGCATCACGCGCCACGTCAGATCCGGCTTGACGTCGACCGTCACGGCCACGCGCCCGTCGGGGGACGTCAGCGTCTCCGCGCCGGCAACGCCGACGCACAGACACGCGGCGAAAAGACTTTTCAACAGTTTCATCGTTCTCTCTCCTTTGGAAAATCCGTTCCGGGCGGCGCGGGGATGGACGCGGCGGCCGTCACTTGCCATGAGTTCGTCCGCCAGCGCGGCCAGTTTCGCCTCCGACGCCGCATCAAGCGCGGAGACGACCGTGACGACGTTGTCGCAGAACGTGATGTCCTTCGACTTCGCGAAAAGCCCCTTCATCACCTGCGCGGCCATCGGCGCCCAGCTGCCGTTCTCAATCAGGCCGACTACGCGGTTCTGGTAGTTCCGCTCGGTGAGGTGCGAGATGAACGTACGCATGAACGGGAAGATGTCCGCGTTGTACGTCGTCGTGGCCAGCACGAGCTTGCCGTAGCGGAAGGCGTCCTCCACGGTTTCGGGCATATCGTCGCGCGCGAGGTCGGCAATCGCCACCTTCGGGCAGCCCTTCGCCTCCAGCAATTCCTTCAACTTGAGGGCGGCGGCCTTCGTGTGGCCGTAGACGCTCGTGTAGGCGATGCAGACGCCGGGGGATTCGACGCGATAGGAACTCCACGTGTCGTACTGCTGGACGGCATGGCCGACTTCCTCGGCCGTCGTCAGGAGCGGGCCGTGGAGCGGCAGAATCTTCTCGATCGCCAGGCCGGCGGCCTTTTTGAGGAGCGCCTGCACCTGCGGGCCGTACTTGCCGACGATGCCGATGTAGTAGCGGCGGGCCTCGCAGTCCCATCCTTCGGGGTCTTCGACGTCGTTCGCGCCGAACTTGCCGAACCCGTCGGCGGAGAACAGCGTCTTTTCAGCCGCGTCGTACGTGACGATGACTTCGGGCCAGTGGACCATCGGCGCCGCGACGAACGCGAGCTTGTGGACGCCGAGGTCGAGCGCGTCGCCCTCCTTCACGACGAGACGGCGGTCGGCAAAATCGTCGCCAAAGAAATTCTTCATCATGCGGAACGCGGGCGCGGACGAGACGACGACGGTCGTCGGATTGGCGGCGAGGAACTTCGCCACGCAGGCGGAGTGGTCCGGCTCCATGTGCTGGACGACGAGGTAGTCGGGGGACTTCCCGCCGAGGACGCCGGCGATGTTGGCGGCCCAGGCATCGTAGAAGCGGCCGTCCACGGTGTCCATCACGGCCGTCTTCTCGCCGCCCAGGACGACGTAGCTGTTGTAGGCCATGCCGCGCGGGACGACGTACTGCCCCTCGAAAAGATCGATGTCGTGGTCGTTCACGCCCACGTATTTGATGTCCGCTGAAATGTCGACGTCAATGCCCATTTTCGTTTGCTCCTTGTTCTTGAAATTTCCGTTCATTATAACATTTCCCCGCGTTGGAAAATGCGTCAGTCCCACAACACCTCGAAGTCGGCCAAGCCGGCGACGGGTTCGACGACAACGTCGAGGTAGCGGGAGGCGTCCACGTGCGAGACGGAAAACGCCCGCTCCGCCCCGTTGACGCGCAACGTGCGGGGCGTCTTGCCAACCGGCAGCAGCAGATGGGCGCGGATCGTTTTCGCCGGCGATTCCACACGGTAGCGCATCCCCGCATCCGTCCGCACATGGCGGTAGTCGATTGTCCGCCCGAACGCCTCGTAGCCCGTCAAATAGCGGACGTTCGTGTAGGGCGTCACGGGCCAGCGCGGCGAGAACGCGAGTTCATCGTAGCCGAACCCCGCGTTGACGACGCCGGCCAGCCCTTCGTCGAGCGCGTTCAACAACGCCGCCGCGCCCCAAGCGCTCGGCCCGATCGACGCGCTGATGGATACACCGTCCTTCGGATTGTAGAGGAAGTAGACCTCGCCGTCCGCTTTCACCTTCCGCATGAAACGCTCAAGAATGTCCCACGCATAGGCTTCTCGCCCGCAGTCGAACGCGCCGCGTGCAAGCTCGCCCGCCGTGAACGGTGAAATCGCGCCGTTCACATACGTGCCCGCCGCATGGTAGGCAAACGTCGGCGCGTACGGCGGATCGATTGAAAACCACTCCGCGAATGCCGTCGTCGTCTTGCGCCGTGCCTGATATTCGTCCACGATCGAGCGACACTGGTCGCCCGTCAAGATTCCGCGATTCAGCGCATAGGCGTCCGAAAGCGACAGGCGCACGTCCTCCTTGTCGTCCAAGCCCTGCTCGCCGTTGAAGAACTTCTGATGGATGAAATAGCGTCCGTTCCAAAGGTGACGAAAGATGTTCGCCTTAAGCGTTTCCGCGCGCGCCTCCCAGTCCGCCGCCTTCGCGGCGCGTCCCAGATGGCGGTTCATCGCCGCCAGCTGCCGCATGGCCTGGTAGACGCCCGTGTTGTCGCCATGCATGGCGGGCAACGGTTCCCACGGATGGATGCGGCGATCCGGCCCCGTCGCGCCCGTAGGCACGAAGTCCCACGTATCAATGGTGAACGGACGAATGCAAAGCCCGACGTCCGCGTTCCAATGCTGCGGATCGCTCGTCTGCCAATTGATCGCCCGCTCCAGAACCGGCAGCCGCCGCGCCATCCAGGCATCGTCGCCCAACATCCGCCAGTAGCGGTGCGCACCTTCGACGGCCAGGTATTCGACGTCGGCTTCAAGGTCGAGACGCGCCATCGCCATGTGGTCTTCGGGGAAGAGCAGACGGCTCGAATCGTCCACCATGCGCCAATGTCCGTCATCGATCTGCTTGATCAGTTCGTAGAGCATCCCATCCGCGCGCGAATGGTCGAGAATGATGTCGAGGAAGGACGTGCAATCGCGTTCCCAGTGGCACCAGCCCTTCATTTGGTGTACATGGTCGCGGATCCAGTTGTGATTGCAGACGACCGTCCGGCCATCGATACGAATGAGCCGGCGGTTCATTGACACCGTGTCCCGCAGCTTCTTCATGAAGAATCCCAAATCGCGCCCGGCGTCCGTGAACACGCCCGGCATCGCCCATTCGGGATTGTTGTTCACGCTACTGTCCTTCGCCAACGTCGGCAACGGCCGCAGGAACGGGATTTTCCGATCCGCATTCATCTTCAAGTTTTGCGGCGTGGATGCCGGCGGCACCGATTGCCAAGAGAAATCCACGAGCACATAGTCGCCGGGCGATTTCGGATGCGGCGTCAACCGCCATCCCGTCGCCGCAGATACGGACACGCCGTCCAACCCAATCAGAAAAGGCGTGCCGTCCGCCGTGCAACGAAACCCGCATCCCGTCTTCGCTGCCTGAAAACCGTCATCCGCCGACACGTCCCAGACAACCGCCGCGCCGTCGACGCGCAGAGCGCCTTTCAAGAAGGACAACCGAACGTCCGCGCCGTCCACCCGCCGCGCCGCGAAGACGCGGCCGTTGCGCGTCGGCGCTTGCTCGACACACGCCGAAAAGACGCCCTCGACCCGCAAACGCCCCGCCACGCGATTCGTCGCCGCGCCGGCGCATTTCCGCATCGCGTCGAACGCCAGCGTCCCGCCGTCCAACACAACGTCTCCCGCGTAGAAAACGTCCGCGACGCGCAACCGCAGATCATCTGCACACACGCCCGACAGGGCAAACGCCCCCGCCACCAACATCCACACAACGCTTGCCCGCTTCATCTTCCGCCCTCCGTTCAGGCTCGCTTGTCCATCGGCACGTAGTCGTGGACTTTATAGATCGGCTTGTAGGCAGGACGAATGATCGGACCGCCGTTGTACAACTCCTCGATGCGGTGGGCGCACCAGCCGACCACACGCCCGATGGCGAAGAGCGGCGTGTAGAGATCTTTCGGAATGTTCAGCATGTCGTAGACGAAACCCGAATAGAGATCCACATTCGCACAGACGTCGCGCGCGCCGGGGTGGCACTTGCGGATGACTTCCGGCCCGAGCGTCTCTATCGCGTTGTAGAGCGCGAACTCGTCCAACCGCCCCGTCGCCTCGGCCAAAATCCGCGCTTTCTCCTTCAACAGCACGGCGCGAGGATCGGAAATCGTGTAGACGGCATGGCCGAGACCGTAGACAAGCCCCGTGCCGTCGCCGGCCTTCTTTGTCGTGATCTTGGCGATATAGTCGGCCACTTCGTTTTCGTCCGTCCAGTCGCGGATGTTCTGCTTCATCTCGGCCATCTGCTTCATCGTGCGCAGATTCGCGCCGCCGTGGCGGCAACCCTTGAGCGAAAGCGTCGCGGCGGCGATGGTCGAATACATGTCCGAAAACGACGACGTGACGACGTGCGTGACGAAACTCGAATTGTTGCCGCCGCCGTGTTCGGCGTGGAGGATGAGCGCGAGGTCCAACGTCTCCGCCTCAAGCTGCGTGTAACGGCCGTCCTCCCGGATGAGCAGGAGGAAGTTCTCGGCCGTGCTCTTCGAGGGATCCGGATAGCGGAGCATGAGCGAGTGCCCCTGATGGTAGTGCGCCTTGGCCTGATAGGCGTAGGCGGCCATCGTCGGGAATCCGGCAATCAACTCGACGGCCTGACGGAGGTTCGTTTCGAGATCCAGAAGGTCAGGCGTCGTATCGTAGGTGTAGGCCGTCAGCACGGCACGGGCGAGGGAGTTCATCAAGTCGCGGCCGGGCGCCTGGATGATGGCGTTCTCCTTGAAACCGTCCGGCAGGCGTCGATACTCGGCCAACAACGTTTCCCAGTCCGTCAACTGGCTCTTCGTCGGCAAATGGCCGAAGAGGAGCAGATACGCCGTCTCCTCGAAACCAAACCGCTTTTCGCGCTCACACGCCCGCACAAGATCCACCACGTCGATTCCACGGTAGAACAACTGCCCCGGCACGGCCGTCTTCTCGCCCTCCGACACCACGTAGCCGTGTACGTTACCGATAGTCGTGAGACCGACAAGCACACCCGTGCCGTCTTTATTGCGCAAACCGCGTTTGACGGAGTACTTCTCGTACAACTCGGGGGCGATGCGGTAGGCGCGCCGGACCTCTTCGGCCCGCTCTTTCAACCATGTAGGATCAATCATCGTGTGACCTCGCAATCTCAAAGAACGGTTCAGTATACCATAATCGTCTTTCTTTGCGAATCGTTAATTTCACACGACACCTCGCGCGACGGTCTCCGTCACTTCACGGGCTCGACGGAGAAATCGTCGAGATGCCACGTGGCCTTTTCACGCCCGTTCGTCATGAAGCCAATCCATTCCAGCGTCTTGAACGCCTTGGAAAAGCCCAGGCCCGTCGCCGTAACGGCGGCGCCGCCGTCCGGCGTGACCGTGCAATCCCACGTGCCGGCATTCGCGCCGGTGACGTGAAGCGTGACGTCGACGCGGCACCACGTGTCCACCGGAACCTGCGCGATGACCTTGCCGCCCGTCTGCACGACGCCCTTCGCGAACGTCAGCGACGGACCGATCGCATAGGCCGCGCCCGTAAACGGCGCGTAGTCACGGCACTCGAACTGCGGCTGGGCAACCGCGTCCGTCTTGAACGAAAAGGCGACGTGGACGCTCCCCGTCTCGCAGGTGACGCGGGAGATGAGGTGCGGCTGCCAGGCGTTGCGATGGTTGGGCGAATCGTCCAGACGCAGCGACCGGCGACTGGCGTGTCCGCCCTCGACGACACGAATGGAATCAAGCGTACCATCGGGCGAAAGCGGGCCGTACGCGCCCCATGTCTTGTACGACGCCGGTGCAAGTCCCTCAAAATCCTGATGCGCCGTCGTGCGGACGTAGCGCGGCGCCTTGGGCGCGTCCTCCAGCGGCGAAATCGCCGAATCGTCCATGGCCCGCGCGCGCCAGGCGGCGTCCTTCTTCTCCACGCCGGCGAACGTCCAGTCCCACGGCACGAATCCCATCTTCAACGCGGGCGACGCCGGTTTCAGACGCCAGTCGCCGTGCGCCGGATTCTCGAACTGCGGATCGGCCACGCAAGCCTGGCGGTCGTGCCCCGCCGCGCGCCACTGCTCCAGCGAACGGCCGGCGTAGGCGTTGGTGGCGATGCCGGCCGGACACCAATAGAGATTGCCGTTGAAGACCATGTCCGTCACGCGCCCGTGCGCCATGCCGCTCATGACGTGCGCCTCCGGGTTCGTCCACCAGAAGACGTTGTTCGTGACAATGATCGTCGTGTGGTCTTCGACGCGGGTGCGCCACACACCGCTGACGTCGAACGTGAGGAAGAGATTGTTCATCCACGTGTTGTCGCGTCCGTAGTGCTGGTGGACGGCGCCGTCGCGGCAGCGCTCGACGAGGTTCGACGCCAGGAGGATGCCGCGCGAACCCTCGTCCGTGTAGAGCCCCCACGCCGGCGAACCCGATCCCGAGTAGCCGTTCACGTCGTGGATCCAGTTGCCGATTTCCTCCGTGCCCCGCGAATCGCCCAGCGTGTAGACGCCGCCCATGTCGGAGAGCACGCCCTGCCCGATGTGGTGGATGCGGTTCCAGAGCAGTTTGTTGCGCTTGCAGACCGTTTCGGCGTAGCCCCAGCACCAGCCCATCGACACGCCCGTGTAGCGGAAGTCGCCGATGTCGTTGTGCGCAACCACGTTGTCCGACGCATGGCCGATCCACACGCCGATGGCGCCGTTGAACGTATGTCCACCGCTTCGAACGATGTTATTCTCGACCGTGTTGAATCCGCTGATGCGGCCGCGCCGTTCCTGCCGCCAGTTCGCCGTGTCGCCCAGATAGACGCCGCCGCCACCCAAATCTTCAATCAGGTTGTACGACAGCACGTTGTTCCGGCAGCCGCGCTTGAGCCACACGCCGTGCGCCCCCACATGGGAAATGCGGCAGCGTTCCAGCGTGAAGCCATCCACGCCGTCGCCGAAAATGGCCGCCTCGCGGATGTTCTGGGCGCTCTGCTGGTTCACCGCCCCTCCCGGCGGCAGCGTCCAGGCCGCGTGTTCGAACGCGAGGCCAACGAACGAAACGTCCGTCACGTACGCCCCCTTCAGCGCGTCGCCCACGAAACGCACAAAGCCCTTCGCAACCGGCGCGACGGCCCGCGTCTTTTCAGGCGTTTCACCCGCGCACGGAATGTAGAGGAGTTCCCCCGCCTTCACGTCGTGAAACCACTCGCCCGGCGCGTCGAGCGCGGCGCGGTAGTTCTCAAGCGCGTAGCGTGGACACGTCTTGCTCCAGAAGAAGAGCGGACGCGCCGTGCCGGTTTTCAAGACAACCGTCCCCGTCTTCGCGTCCACGTAGTCGACCGCCGAACGCGCCTGGTCCCAGCTCTGCCACACGAGCGCCTCGACGCGCTTCAACTCGTCGGACGGCAAGGCCGCGATGTCGGCAACGTCCGCCACGTTGGCCGTAAACGCAAGGCGTTCCAGGTTGGCCGGCTTTCCGGTGCGGGGGTCGACGGAGCCGTCGAACGGTTCGCGCATGTAGAGGTAGAACTTGTTCGGCGTCCGCGCCCGCTGGGCGCGACGGCCGTTCACGTAGAGCTGTTCGAAACGCAACCCGTCGGGGACTTTCGTACGCCAGACGCCGTCCGCACCCGCCGTGAACGCGGGCAGGGCCACGCCGCCGTCGAACACGGCCGCGCCCGTCTGCGCGGCGTGGAAGCGGATGCGCGAATCGGCGGGCGTGAAGACGACCGGCTCGGACATTGCGTAACGCCCTGATTCAACCCGCACGTCCGCCACGCGCTCGGCCGGAAGCGTCCCCACCGCACGCAACGCGCGGACTTTCTCCAACGCCGACTGCAGCGACTTCACGTCACCAGACGGACTCATCGTCACGTCTGCCGCCGAAAGACTCAACGCCAAACCCAACGCAACCACCAACGACTCCGCACATGGCTTCACTTCGGTTCTCCTTCTATCTGCTTTCGTTTTAATGACGCACCCAGTCTATCCCAAAAACCACCATTCGTCCAGCGATTTCGCACGAAGGGTTTAACTACGAAAATTGTATCATTCGGCGGTGGAACGGATGCGGGACAGGGTGTCCCGCACGGCGGCGGACGACGGGGCGAGTTCCAACGCGCGGGTCGCGCTCTTCTCCGCCTCCGCGCGTTTCCCCAGCGCGATCTGCGTCATGGCCAGATTGTTCCACGACACCGCGTCCGAAGCGTCCAGTTCCACGCAGCGCAGAAAATGGCGTTCAGCACGCGCGTACTCGCGGCGCGACGCATAGCTCATCGCCAGCGCGAAATTCGCCGGAATGTCGTCCGCGTCCGTCTCCACGATCTTCTCCGCGTAGCGGTGCGCCGTCTGGAAATCCGCCTGGGCGAGCGCCAGGCGCAACGCCTCGCGGGGCGTGAAACGCCGCGCGGCGGCCGTCTGCACGCGCGTCCCGGCGGCGGACAGCGCCGCCAGCGTCCCGTTGCGCCGGTCGAGTTCGGCCGCCCGCGCACGTTCCGCCGACGCGGCCGCCTCGTCGCCGGCCTGCTCAAACGCGACCGCCCGCTGCGCCGCCATCCGCGCCAGACGCCACAGCACGGCGTCGAACGCATCCTGCACCGCCGCGTCCTCTCCGCCGACGCTCCGCCGCGCCGCGCAGAGCGCCTGGGCCGCATCGGCCAGTTCCCGCGCACGGTCGACGGACGCCGCCCGCGCCGCCGCGTCGCCCGACGTCCGCACCAGCGTCCCCCAGGCGGGCGGCACGGACTTGAGCGCGCGCGTCCACGTCTCGAAACCGACCTGCGCCGCGCAATCCGCCAGCCGTGCGCCCCCCGCCTGAACCCACGTCCGCAACAGGACGGCCGCACCCTGCTCGGCGGCGAGACGATCCTCCGCCGTCTCCAGCCCCTGCATCAACAGCGTCCGCGCCACCGGCGAATCGCCCTTCTCAAAACACGCATACAGGTGCGGCGCATCGTCCCGCGTCGAAAACGCCAGACGCAGGGCATCGTCGAACCGCCCGTCCGTGAACAGACTGCGACAGCCCCGCACATCGTCGCCGACGGCCCGCAGATAGGCGTCGACCGTCCGCCATCGCGCGTCGACGGCCGAACCGACGCGCCCGACGCCGACGGCCACGACGACGAACAGCAGCGCCCCCGCGAACGTCGCCCGCCGCCGGCCCGTCGACCGACGCAACCCGCCGCCGTACAGGAAGCGGATGCCGAACACGGCGGCGGCGCGAACCAGCACGCCCGCGCTCCCCGCGGCAAAAAGAACCGCCAAAGCGGGCGAACGGACGCCCGGCGCCGTCTGGCACACGTCCAGCCGCACGGGCGAAAAGGAAGCCACCTGCGAAAACACCACGCCCGCGCAGACAAGAAAGAGCAGACCCGTCAAGTAGGGGAGCGGACGTTCCTCGTCGACGGCGACGGGAAAGCGCAGATACGTCAAGACGACCGGCCCGGCCACGAACAACCCCGCCAGCCCCCAGCCGCCGAACGTGGCGGCCGTTCCCGCCCGCGCCAGCCAGTCGCGCACGTACACCCCCAGCGCCTGGACGGCCAGCCCCCCTTCCGCGCCGCCGCCGTGCCGCAAATAGCCTTCGGTGGCCAGCCACACGCCCGCCAGCATCCCCGCGAGGGCGCAGAAGTTCGACGGCCAGACGAACGACGGCACGTCCGGCTCGTCCGCCGACATCTCCGCCTCCAGGGCGAGTTCGCGCTGCCAGCGACGGCAGACGAACGCCCCCACGGCCAGGAAAACCAGCCCCAGCGGCGTTTCCGCCGCCGCCCAGCCGCACAGAAACGCGGCCATGCACGCACACGCCACGCGGCGCGTCCGCATCGCCAACAGGAAAAACAGGACACTGCCGAACAGCAGCGCCATGCCGGGCAGGGACAACCCGGCGGCGGACATCGCCGTCCAGACGGGTCGGGAAAACGCGAACACCAGCGTCCCCGCCGCCGCCGCGACACGAAACACGAGCAGACGCCGCATCGCCCGCGCGACGGGCTGCCGGACATGGCGTTCCAGCAATTCGATTTCAATCAAGTAGAACAACGCGACGAGAATCCCCAGCAGAACGGCGCCGAAGACGTCCAGCGCCCGCCCGCCGTCCGCCCCGACGAAGAACGCATACAAACCCGACGCACACCACCGCCACACGCCCGGCAGCACGGCGTCCGCCGGCCGCAGATGCGCCGCCACGGCCGCCTCGCGCCAAACCGCCGGATGCAGGGTGAAGGGATGGAGCACCATCGCGCCAGCCCCCGCGACGAGCGCCAGCAGGAAAGCGGCGCATACATCCCACCGTCGCCGCAACAGGCGCACGGCCCTCCTCACGCGCAGCCGGTTCCGATCCGCCATGGGATCACACGCTTTCCGCAGCGCACGACGAGCGCCGCCGCCGCAACGCCAGCGCACAGCCGCCCAACAGGAACATCAACGCGCTCGACGGTTCCGGCGCCGCAGTCCAGCTCGACGTCGCCGGATTCCACAACTTCTGGTTCGTCAACGTCGAACTGCTCGACAAATAGCCGCCCGTTGACAACTGTTCGTAGGTCATCTTCTCCGACTGGTAGAGTGCGTTCGCCGTGCCGCCGGCATACGTCCCCATCTCCAGAACGAACGTGTACGAACTGCTCGACGCGTTTCCAGTCAAGTCGTTGATGGAAATCGTCGACGCATAATACCCGTCGACATTGGTGAGTTTCAAGTACTGTTCCGTCTTCGTCGTCGTTCCCGCACCCGAAGCGGACGAATCGGAGGAAACGGACACGCCCTCGAAGACCGTCCGATTGCCCGCATCGTCGTAGCCGACAAGCCAGACATACGGATCGGATCCGTTCTCCGTCGCCTTCCACGGGCATTCCTGGGCGTTTTCGGCCATGAAATCGACCTGCCAGTACAGCCATTCCGCGTTCGCGTTCAGAACGGCCATCAGGATTCCGGCGGACAAAGCCGCTTTCCACGCATTCATCATCTGCATTTTCATTCTCGCATTCAAAGTGTCGGCGGCGTCGCGGCATCATGCCGCACGACGCGGAAAAACCGGCTGCCCCCGTCGGCCGCGCGGTCGACGCGCAGTTCGATCGTCCCCGTCGCGCAACCCGCTTTCGGTTGACGCGCACGGTTCTTCCGCGCACACGCGGACGGCGACGCGCCGGCCGCCACGTCGTAGTTCAAGTCGGGCGACGTCCCCGCAACCGACAGCACGACGTCGTCGCCCTCGATGCGGATGCCCGTGATGCGCGGCTGCGGCACGTCCGCCGAAACGGCCGACGCCGCATAGGACGCCGGCGACGCGACACGCGTCGTGGCGCGTCCCCCCGCCGCCGCCGAACACACGGCCGCCTCGCCGAACGCCTGCACGACGGACGAACAGTCCTTCAACTCCCCGCCGAACCGCCGCGTGTCGCACGTCAGCAGACGAATCTCGCCCGCACGACGCCCCCAGCGTTCCGGCGAAAAACTCGCGCTGAACGTCCGAAACGCCCCATTCGTCACGGAGATGCGATCCAGCGTCACCGCCGTCGCGCCGTCGACGGGCGTGAAGTCCGTCTTCAACCCGGCGAACGTCGTCCCGGCCGCCGTCCAGACGACCACCATTTCGCCCCGCGTCATCACCGTACCGTCCGCATGGCAGATCTTCCCCGCCGGCGGACGCACGACAAGCTGCACGTTCTCGCCTTCGGCTCGGACGGCCTGACCGCCCGCCAACGCCAGTCCCGCGCCCAGGACGCACATCATTCTCTTCATAGCCCTGTCCATATGCGACCTCATTTGCCCGCGTTGCGTTCGCCGTCCCAGTTGAACGAAAACGCCTCCCCTGTGTTGCGCGAATACCAGAACGCCTGCCCGATCGGCACGGTGAAATCGTAGACGGGCGTGCCGTTCTCCAGACGATACCAGGCCTTCAACTTCTTCCGGTAGACGAAGATGCGGAAATAGTCGTCCTTCCCGCCCAGGTGAATCAAGTCGCCGTCCCCCGCGTTCGCCGTCAACTGAACCGCCAAGGCGTCCGCCTCCGTACCATTCCTGGCGAACTTCAGCGGCGCATACGTCGGTGCGCCGATCAGCGTATTGCCGTCGGCGAGTTTCACTTCCGCCGCCGGCGCCGTCGCGTAGGGGACTTGTCCGTACACATGGACGACAGACGCGACGTTCGCGCGTTTCAGCCAAAAGCCGTAGCCACGCGACAGTCGACAGTCCGCCGCCGCTTGTTCGGGAACGTCCGTACCGTCGACCTTCAGCGGCAGCGCGTCCCACGTCCGATCCGCCGTCAGCTGAAAAACGCGGTAGGCTTTGGCCGCAGCGTCCCACGTCCACAGTTCGTCGCCCGGCGTCAGATTCCGTGTCCCGATCGCGTCCGCGACGGCGATCGACCGTGCATTCCAGGCCACGGCGTCGTAGGCCACCGCAAGCGCCGTCCACGCGCGGTCGGACGTCACGCGCGTCAGCCCGACGGTGTTGGCGGAATCGCAGGAGGACGTGTACGTCTCTTCGAACGCATAGATCTCCTTCGGCATGAATGCCGTCGTCACGCGCACCCGTCCGTGCCAGAACGTCTGGTCGGCGGCGTTCGCGTTGCGCACGAAATTCGTTCCGTCCTGTTCGTCGCCCGACGCCTCGAACGTCGCCGTCCGCGCCGCCGCCGTCTGAAGCGCATGGGCGACGGTCTTCGTGACGGTTCCCGTGACGCCCCCGTCCACACGCGCCAGCCGCGTCACGCGGTCGCCCGGCACGAAAAGCGTCAACAGGCTCTCCGGCTCGGATGTCACCGCCGCCGCGTCCACGTCCGAAATGCCCGTCAGGAAACGATCGGTTTCATCCGCCGGCCGGGCGAGCAGTGCGTAGTTGATCTCGTTCGGCACGTCGTTCGCACCACGCGCCGCCGCAACGGTCTCATGCGCGGCTTCGTCGGCCGCGTCCGTCGAACAGTCCAGATTCGCCTCCAACCAGCCGTACGGCACGGGCAGAGCCGTCTTCATCGTGTACTTGTCGAGCGTCGTCAGTTTCGCGATGTTCGAGTTCCGGCACGTGCCGTCGTCGCTCAGATTGGCTCGGACGCGCAGGTAGTACGTCGTACGCGGCTTGAGATTTTCAAATGTCTTCTGCGTCCCCTCCACGTTTCCGCTGAAAATGAGGTTGGAGAAGTCCGGTTCGTCCGAGAACTCGACCGCATAGTTCGTCGCCTTGTTCACGGCCGCCCAGGAGGCTTCCAGCGTCGTCGCCGCCCGATTGACGTCCGCCCGATTCGTGACGACGGGATGGGTGAGGGCGCATTCGGGTTCCAGCACCCAGCCGCCCGTCGTGCCCGCGCTGGCGAAGAACCCCACGTACAGCCGACTCAAATCGGAACCGCCGTTCTTGCCCGTCAATTTCAAGTCGAAACTCCGCACGAATTTCGTCGGATCGGTCTCGACGGACAACGAGTAGAGGTAGTATTCGGAATAGGTGGATGTACCATTGCCGTTGGTTGCCTTTGCGACCTCCGTGTCTTTGATGCTTCCGTAATTGTCCAGACGGCAGAAGGATTCACTCGCGACAACGCCCGCGGTCAGATTTGCTTTAATCTCCTCCTGCTTGTCCGGTTCAATGTGCCAGTCGTAGACACGGAAGACGCCGTTCGTCGTCGTGCCGTCCGCGTAGTGGACGACGACCTCGACATCGGCGTAATTCCCGTGCCCCGGACCCGACGCCGTCGCCAACACGTGATAGCGTCCGAAATAACTCGTCGAGCGAATCGGAAGCCCCTCGATGACCGGTTTGTTTGCACTCAGCAAAACGCAGTCCATGCCGTCGAATGCCGTCGCGTTGTCGCCATAGCCGTCGAACTGGTACGTGACGTCGCCGACGGTCAGCGTCCTCTTCAAGCCAAAACCCGATTCCGTACGATGCTGGCTGTTCGACAACGATGCACGGTTGTCGGCGAAAAACGCGCACCGCCCCTCGAACAGACCATCCTTCACGAACTGCTCCCACGGTTCGGACGCGCCCGCGATGGCGTTGCCGTTCAAGACGTCTTTCGCAATGGGATGCGGCACGACCACCTCCGGCAACTTCTCCGCCACCTTGAACGTGAGCGTGGCGGACTTGCCATTGCTGCAGGTCGCCGTGATCGTGCACATGCCAGACGCATTTTCGGGAACCGTCACCGTCGCCCTTTTACTCGGCCACCTACTGGACTCAACCCTCGCAACCGACGTGTCTGAACTTGTCCACGTAACCGACACGAAAGACGCCTCCAACGGCGAATCCGCCTCAACCTTAACCTCTAGTTCCATCGTCTCCCCCGGCCGCGCCATCGCCGTGCGATAGGCGAATTCGACGTTCGTCACCGCCGCCCACGTGGACGCACACATCGCCACAAACGCCCACACGAGAAATCTTCTCATCTGCCGTTTCATTTTGCTATTCGCACTCTTTCCTTTCAACTGGCTTTCCTCGGCCGTTTTCCGTTCGGTCGTTTAACATCACGTGCCCACTCGACAATTTGGGCAAAGTGGCGTATATTTTACAAAAGCCCCCCCCCCCCCCCGTCAAGAGTAGAAGTTAAAAATTTTTCAAGTTGTCTAAACCATGCCGAAAAGCGAATCTCGCCGACATTTTTAGAACATACCAACGCCCTTACTCCGGCGGCATCGTGTCCTTTATGCCGCGCGCACGGTACTTCGACCGCACATAGGCGTGGTAGTAGTCCGGTGGCCACGCCCTTACGGCCGCCTACTGGATTTTCTCGACGTCGGCGTCGACGAGCTGGCGCGTCTTCGCGTCGAAC
>CAYZYQ010000030.1:0-28424 GCA_964482645.1 uncultured Lentisphaeraceae bacterium
CGCCCGCAGCATCTTCACGAGGAACGTCGGCGTGCCCGTCTCGTACCAGTACGACTTGAACTTCCCTTCGGAAAGGCAGCGTCCGAAGGACACCGGGTTTATGACCCGCGCCGCGTTCTCCTCGAACAGGTAGCCGTCGTACCACTTGACAACCTCCGCGAACGCCGCGTCCGCGTCCATCCCGTTCGCCGCGCCGAGCGCCGCGAGGCGTTCGGGGAAGCACTTCCTCACCTCCTCGTGCGTGTAGCCGAACAGCGTGGCCGTCTGCGCCGAGAGCGTGAGGTCGACGAGGTTGTTGAGATCCGAAAAGATCGACACCTTCGAGAACTTGGAGACGCCCGTGACGAACGCGAAGCGCTGCAGCCCCTCGCACGTCTTCACGACGGAGTAGAACGACTTGAGCGCGGCCCGGAACGCCTCGACTTCCGGGCTACAGAGATGCCCGAGGAGCGGCTTGTCGTACTCGTCGACGAGAAGGACGAACTGCCCCGCAGACGACTTCTCGGCGCAGGCGCGGCAGAGGCGCGCGAAGCGGACGTCGGCCGGCGCGTCCCTGTCGATCACGACGCCGTTCTCGGCGGCCTGCCAGTCGACGATGTCGCCGATCTTCCCCCAGAACCCCTCCACCGTGTCGGCGTGGGTCGACCCCATGTCGAGATGGACGACGGGGTACGTCTTCGACCAGTCCCACTGCGGCTCGATGGCGAGACCCTTGAACAGTTCGCGCCTCCCCTGGAAGAGGGCCTTCAGCGTGGACACGCAGAGCGACTTCCCGAACCGGCGCGGCCGGGCGAGGAAGAACTGCTTTCCGCGCGACTTGTCAACAAGCGGCAGAATGCGATCCGTCTTGTCGACGTACGTGTAACCGTCCTTCCGCAGTTCGGCGAACGTGTAGATGTCTGTCGTAATCTTCTCCATGGCATCATTATACCACAGAACGCCGCCCACGCCGTACGCTGACGCCTCTTCCTCGGCACATCTGCCCGTCATCGCGTTCTCACAAGCAGACGGCGCAGGGCGGCGACGATCTCATCCACGTCTTCTGCGGAATTCGTCGCCCCGAAGGTTATGCGAATGGTCGAACGGGCCATTTCATCAGGGACGCCGACCGCCTTGAGCACATGCGATATCTTCGTGTTCTTCGAGTCGCAGGCCGCGCCGGCCGAGACGGCGATTCCCTTGAGGTCAAGAATGTGCAACAGTCCTTCGGCGGGATGGCCGGGGAATGACACGCTCGTGAATCCAGGCAACTGGCCGGAGCCTCCGCCGCCATGGTAGACGGCGTCAGGAAAGATGCGGTCGATTCCATCCCGCAGACGCAAGGCCAGGTCGTCAAGACGCGCGGCATTCTCTTCAAGCCGTTCGCAATTCGCCTTCAGCGCGGTTGCCATGCCCACGATCGACGCGACGTTCTCCGTTCCCGCACGACGTCCATTCTCCTGCTGTCCACCATTCAACAGCGGATCAAGCGCGACGCCCCTGCGGACAAAGAGAAAACCAACTCCCTTGGGGCCGTTGAACTTGTGTGCGCTCGCGGAAAGGAGGTCGACCCCCATCGCCCTGACGTCGATCGGGACGTGTCCGACCGCCTGAACGGCGTCTGTGTGGAACAACGCGCCATGTCCATGCGCAAATTCCGAAAGCGAACGGATCGGGTTGATCGTGCCAATCTCGTTGTTGGCGGTCATTGCCGAGACAAGTCCTATTCCGTCCCTCCATGCGTCTGAAAGCCCCTTCGGCATGACGCATCCGCCGTCCTTGCCCACTTCGGGACGGACAAAACTCACGTCGCGTCCCCTGCGCACCTCGCTCGCGGCGGCGTTCAGGACGGCATGGTGTTCGTATGACGAGACAAGCAATCCGCCCGCAGAGCCTTTGACGGCCCAGTTGTCAGACTCCGTGCCGCCGCTCGTGAAGAATATCTCGTCGGGTTCGGCGTTGATGCACCTCGCCATCGCCGAACGCGCCTCATCCAAGGCCATCCTCGCCGACCTCGACCATCCATGGAGACTCGACGGATTCCCGAAGTCCGACGTCAAATAAGGCAGCATCGCCTCAAGCGCCTCCGGCATCAGAGGCGTCGTCGCGGCATGGTCGGCATAGATGCGCCTGGTCATTTCATGACTGTCTCCACGACCTTTTCAGAGCCGTCCGGCCAAATCTCGACAATCTCGCCATCGCGAAGAATCGTGATGGGCATCCCGGCGGCAAACATCAAGCCACCAACCACTGTTCTTTTCCGTTTCCATGCTTTCCTCAAGTTGGAAGAATTATGCCACAAGCGGGGACGGTCTATCCGAACAACTTGCAGCCCTGCGCCTTGAAGTCCTCGACCTTCGCCAGCAGTTCTTCCTCAGACACGTCGAGCGATTCGACAAGGCAGGAAAGGCAGAAGAATCTGGAAACGTCCTCTCCGAAAAGCTTCATGTTCAGACCGACCGTATCGCGATCGGCCTCCCCGCCGCAGCCGAAGCAGCGTTCCGCCCGAACCGACGCCACGCGCTTCACTTCCGCACCTTCAGTGCCGGCAGGTCCCTGCCGCGATACTGGTTGTTCATCAGCCCCATCTGCCAGCGAATCGTAGACCGCATTCGCATGGCAGGACGCAGACAGTACCGCACGAACTCCCGTTCATCGACGTCCTCCGGCGAACGGACGTTCGGAAAGAGCAGCTTCAAGTGCGCCGCCGCAAGACGCTTGACCGCCTCCGTGTCGCGCTCGTCCGCCCCCGGCGGAACTTCCACAACCTCGTCCACGACGTGACGATACGAACCGTCATCGCGCAGGAAATGCAGGATCGCCGTAAAATACTCGGAGTTGAGCGCCCAGCCGTTTATCTTGAGCGTACTGTTCATGCGCGGAATGTTCCACCCCTTGATGAAGCCGTGGAACCGGTCGACCATCGCCGCGTCCTGGAAAATCTTCGGCAGATTTCCGAACATGTAGGCATAGCCGTCTTCCCGCATGATCTCTGGCGCGATGTTCCCGCACAGGACAAATCCCGAATCGGCCGAACTCGAGTAATTGGCGACAGAGAACGTCCCCTGTTCCAAATAACCCTGCATCACACTGCCCATGCCGTCTTCGAACACCGTCTTCTGGATCTCGTCAAGGACAATGAAGTCGTTCTGTCCGACAAGCCCCGGTTCGCGCCGCCCCACGTCGTAGAACAGCTTCGCCCGCGTCATCCTGTCGCTCGTTGAAAGCCATCCATATCGGCTGACCTGTCCGAAAAGATACGACTTCCCAGTTCCCATCGGCGCCAGTTCCATCAGATTCAGGCGTTTCTCGGCAAATGGCAGCACGCGCGAAAGCATCGTCAACTTCATCGTCTCCGCCTCGGGAAGCGAATCGTCTTTCGCCTTGGCAACGTCGTACCCGTCGGCGTTGTAGTCGACCGCGCCGAGGACGACGTCTATCCATTCATGAATGGTGAACTCGCTCCGCACGGACTTGTAATAGTCAAGATCGATCGTGTACGGGCAGAAGTCGCGAAAGGAAAGAAGCCGTATCTTGCCGGGAATCTTCGGGCGCACCGTGTCGTCCGGCGGACGATAGCCAAGTTCAAGCATTCCCCATGTCTCATGCCCGGAAACGAGCCTACCCCTGCATTCCTCCCAGACATCGCCGTCTATCATTGTCTCCTTGTTGCGAAGGCCAAAGTCCGGCAGTGAGAACGTCACCTCGCCCGTCACGACGTCGATGTTGACCGTGATTTTCGCAAGCAGTTTCACACGCTCGAATCCGACGACAATTCGGTCTTTGATGCGCGTCCAGTCCTCGTGCTTGGGGATGAACTCGTGCACGAACGACTGCATTTCATCCGCATCGAACACGCCGTCGCCGTCTTCAAAGCGCTGCAGCAGCCAGTCGCGCATGAACGACGGCAATCCAAGCGTTTTGAAAAGGCTCGTCTGCGTCAGGTCCTTGAACACCGCCATCGCCTCGAAGCATTTACGAAGTTTCTCGACCACTTCCTGTTTCATCTCTCAAATCCTCTTCTCAGAAGAAATCGTTCTTTATCTGCACACCGCCGCTCTCGACGGTGAAACGCACCTCGCCCACGCAGCTGTCGCCGTCGTAGACCTGCGCAACGTGCTTTCCCGCCGTCGGTTTCGGAACTCGCGCGACGTATCGTCCGCCATCGCCATCAGCCTTGGCGCAGTGGCGGACGCCGCCGAATTCGAGCGCGGGCGACGAAAGCGTTGCCGAACAGAGAAACGCCAGCGTCACCTCCTTGTCGCGGAACGTCACCTTGAGAACGTCCTTGACGGGACGGACGCGAATGTCCCTGTCCATCAGTTCCAACTCGACCACGGGGACGACCATCTCCTCGATCGTCGCGCCGCCGTGAACTTCCACGTCTCCCTTGCGACCGCCCTTGAACCTGTCGTACCCCGCCAGTACATGCCACTCCTCGTCGTCGCTCTCCGTCGAACACGGTGGCAGTTCGAGTTCGCCATCGAACTCGCTCTTCCGACAGCATCGTCCGCCATGTTTGCCCTTCTCGGGCATCTCCCAGACCGTCTCGCTTTCGGCTATCACGGCCAGCCGCGTCGCGCCGTGGTCGCTTGTCAAGACGACTTTCCCCGACGCCCTTTTGCGAAGCCACGCGACGATGGATTCCATGGCCTTCTCCATGGCCTCCAATTCATGCGGAAGTTCATGGACTACATGGGCAGCAATGCCATCTTCGTGGACGACGTCGAAATCGCCGTGCTTGATTTCGTCAAGCCGCGATATCTTCTGCATCTTCTCCCCTGGCCACTCGTCGTAGAACGCGCGGTTGACGCTCGTGAGCGTCGGCAGCTTCGCCCGCGCGGCCGTCACCTTGATTTTCATGCCCAGTCGCCGAGCCTCTGTTTGGATGAACCCAAGGAACTCGCACCCCAGCGCGTCCACCCAGCACAGCGCGGCGTTCTTCGCCCCAATGCTCTCCAGCACGGATTCGCGTGTCGGCAATAGGAACTGCGGTCTGTCATTTGCCAGCTCTCGCACCGTCTCCATGAACTGCGGCTCGATCCGCCCCAGAACCTTCTGGCGCTTGTAGTCGCGGAAATACTGGGTAAGGGTCTCGGAAATCTCCCCGCTCGAGAAACTGAATTCACGTGCATACTCCCACAGCGCCGGATAGACGGTCTCGACAGCCGCCGGCATTTCGCCGATCTCCGCGACCGCCCGGACAATCTCGTCACGCTCGAGCGCCGTGGCATCGGTCAGATGGCGAATGCGCCATACCGGCTCCGGGACAGCCCCCCGCGCCTCGCGCAGGAACTCCGCCACGTCGACCGCCGCAAACTGCGAAAGCAGCTTCTTCCGCGCCATGTAAAGCGGCATGAAGTTCGCGTCCTCCGGCGAAACGTCCAATATCGCCGAAAGGAGATTGTGCCGCCAATCGACATGACGCGTCGTACGCGAAACGACATACTCCAGATATGAATCCCCGTCCGTTCCATGTTCAAGAAACCGGTGCAGCGTGTCGGCGCTCGTCAGGCTTTCATCTGGACTCCGCTTCTCGTCGAGAAACATTTTCCACTGTTCCTCGGAGAACATTCCCGGAGGAATCGGGCTTTGTGGATTGCGCTCCTTGTAGACTTCGTACGCGGTGTCGACAAGACGACACCAGTTGCGGTTGAGCGGACGCACTTCCGTCTCCGCGCTCAATGAAGATTCGCATCCGCGTTCGAGCCGCTGGAGAATCATCTTGAACCCGCTCGCATCCACCTTCCCAACCAGACCCTTCTTGAAAACGCGCACAGACCAGTGTCCCCCGGACTCTGGAAACGCCGCCGTGCGCCGCCCCTTGATTCGTGGATCGTTCTTCTCCTCGCGCACAATGAACCCATGCCCCCGCCAGACGGGAACGACAAGGCGCAGACCATCCAGCGTGAAATCGAGAAACCGACGAAGAATATCCTCGTCGTCCGCAAGCGCCGCATACTCTCCGACGCCGAGCAGAATCGCGGTGCCCTTCATTCCTGCAAGACGGCCACAGAGTCCGTCAATGTCGGGATAGGCCTCCGAAACCACGCAGAAATCGCTCACCCTGACGGTCTCGCACGACGGGAATGCGTCGCGAAGCGCCTTGAGGTCTGCCGCTGCGTCGAACGCCACGAGAAACGGCTTGGCAACAGCCCCCTTCAGATACGCTTTCACCGCGTCTATCGCATCCATCGCCGTCACTCCCCTTTGAGAATGGACAGTCCGACGTCGAGCGAGTTCATTACAAGTTCCATGAGATAGCGTTTCGCCTCGTCTGGATTCATCGCCACGACCTTCGCCCGCACACGCTCCGCGCAGTGCCGGCTGTATTCGCTCTCCGCCAGTTTCCGCAGTGTCTCGTCCAACCGTGAATCGAACTTCCATTTGTCGGGATCCTGACCCAGGTTCTTGGCAAGACTGCTGCGCACGAATTCAAGGTCGCCAAGAACGCCCGAATAACGGCCAAGGACGTATCGACGAAACGCCTCGTCCGCGCGCGACTCATTGAACCAGTCCAGCGTCTCCGGATGTGTACTGAAAAACTCAAGCGCGGACTCGACGCGCGTCGCAGACGCCGTTTTGTCGTTTGCCGTCTCAAGTGCGTCGCGAAGGTCGTTCATGAGCGGAAACCCTTCCGGCGGCAACATGGCCAAGAGCGGCGTCATCGTCCGCTTCGACCAGTCGCGCGGCGTGTCCGTGCCGGTTTTCCCACGCCACAATCCAAGCAGCTTCGCGCGTCCCTGCTGGCTCTTCACCTCGTGCACCTTCTGCACAAGCATCTGCTCGTATGCGAACTTGTCGAGCGTGAAGGAAGCCATCTCCAGCCCCTTGAGATAGATGTCGTCCATCTCGCCGTCGTCAAGGCCGGAAAGCTGTTCGCCGTACGTGGACTTGAAGAGCGACGGACAGGCGTTCAGCGTGTCGGCGTTGACGTCGCCGTTGTCAGTCAGTTCATGGAAGAAGCCCTCTCTCGAACCGTCGTGTTCAAGCCTCCCGCCGTTGGCGATGTCCCTGAGAAGCGACAGGAACTTCTTCGACTGCGGCCGCAGGCTCATGAGCGTCGCGCAGGGAATGCGCAGCGTCCGCGTCTTGTCGCGCCATGACGCCATGCACTCCTCGAACGAATTGACCGGCGTGATGAAGCCACGCCTGATCGATTCCGCGACGATGCGGTAGTCGCGAAGAAGCGCACGAATCTCCTTCACGCCCGTATCGCGATCCCACAGCCAGACGCCATTCGACCCAAAACACCGCCGCACGTCGGAAAGCGGATCGGCCACGTTGATTTCCCTCGACACTTCACGGAACGCACCGCCCTCGAACTCGTCGAGCCAGAGGTTCATCGCCTCGATGGCCTTCTCCTTCGTGAAGAGCGCAGAAAGGCGCGATTCCGCCCCGGGATCGCCCGCCACCTTCTGCCCGATTTCCGTCGCCACGCCAGCCAGCGTCACCCCCTTCTGATTCGCCGGATTCGTCAGCAGTATGAACCGATCAACGTAGTATTTGCACGACTCCGCCTCAGGCAGGTACATGAAGCACCAGAGCGGATACTGAAGTTCGCCGATTCGAACGGCCAGCTGCTGCGCAACGACGTCGATGGACGCATTGTCGCCAAGGCGGAAGACCGCCTTCGCAAGGTCGGCAAATCTTCTCTGCTCCGGCGTCAGAATGCCAATGTATGCCTCATGATAGTGACCGGTGAGCGTCCCGGCGACCTTCTTGAACGAGGCGAGAATCGCCGCCGTCAGATTCTGCGCGTCGAGCGGCGGGCTCTTCCCGTCCTGGATGAACCTGTAGTCGCCGCCAACATATTCCTTGAGCAGAAAGCCCGTCAGATAGCCGTGCAGCGCCGTCGGCATGAACCCTTCGCCGAGAAGCGTCTCCACGATCTCGCCGATTTCGATGCGTCCCTCTCCGTCCAGCCTGAATGCATGGCGGATCTTCTGCTCGACTTTCGCCTTGATCTTCGAGATCGGAAGCATCGGCGCGGACTTCCAATAGTCCGCCATGTCCAGCGCCTGTCCGAGCAGCGCCTTCTCGGCCGCCACGTTCATCTTGCCGCCCTTCTCGCCGGGAGGCAGACGAGCCAATCCGCCATATACACCCGCCATGACTTCTGGCTTCGCCGCCGGGTTCAGCTGCGTTCCGATGATTTTGTCCGTGAACTCAAGCGCCAGCGGATAACGATCCATGACCGAAAGGCGCATTTCCTCGCCGACCTCCGGCGCCGCATGGCAGACCACGCCGGACGGACTGCGCTTCGTGTAGACGGTGAAGTCCCCGAGGGCAATCCTGTCGCGCCACGCGGTCATGACCTTCTCCGCCTCGGAGAGGGCGTTGTTCGACTGTTGCGCGTCCTTTCGGGCGTAGTAGCCGGCCCGCGCCTTGAAGTCCGCCCATTTGGCAAACTCGTCCTGCCCAAGGTGCGTCGACGTCGCGTCGATGAAGACGACGTTGGCGTTTCGCGGATCTTTCAGTGCGTTTTCAATTGCCGTTCGCGCCTGCTGGGCGTCATTGTCATCCCGCCCTATGACGACGACGGCGCGCATTCGATAGCCATTCGAGTTCTGCGCAAGAAGCTGTCCGAGGACGTTTTTGAACGACGTCGACGATGCCAGACGGATGTCGAAGCGGCGTTCAAGCGGACACGGCAGCTGCAGCAGGTCTGTCCACTTCCATCCGTTCATCATGTCTTTCGTCTGCGTCGTCTGAAGGTAGTTCTCCTTCAGTTTTTCGATTTCCTGAAGGTCGCGGCCGCCCATCGCCATCGGCGCCTGATACACGCGCTTCCCGCTCACTTCGTCCTCGAAGAGAATTCTGTCAACGTTGACGAGCTTGGTGGCAATGTAAATGCCCACACTCCCTTCCAGCTCGTCCACGCCCTCGAACGCAAGGCGCAGATTCTCCTCCGTCGCCAGAAACTCTGGAGGATTGTTGAGCTTCTTGGCGAGCGCCTGGAACATGAGAATCGTCTTGAGGACGCGCTTTTCCTTCAGCGTCAAACTTCCCGACTTGCCGGGATAGACTTCGAGAATCGCGCGCACCTGCGCATCGAGATTGCTCTTTCCCGTGTCGCCCGTTCCGAGCTTGTTATGCCCGGTTTCGTAGAAGTAGTCCCAAAGCATGTCGACGCTCAAGATGTCGCCGTTGTCGGGTTCATGGTTCTTGATGAACCACTTGAACGCCCTGGCGTCCTCGTCGGCCGCAATGAACGTGAACATGCTGCGCTGGTTCGAGTCGAACAGCACGGCGATGTTCTTCAGTACAAGCGCCGCATACGGATGGAACGGCAGCATGGCACGGAAGACGTCTTCCTTCACGTCTCGCAGCATCTTCACGACGCGCTGCCGAGCATGTACCATGCGGTCATTTAAATCGTCGGCGATGCTGGACCATTCGTCCTTGAACGCGGGTTTCACCTTCAGAGCGCTGCCGATCAGGTCAAAGGCGATGTTCTCCGGCATGCTGATCTCCACCGGCGGCTTGAAACGGTCGACGATGATCTGCGCGGAAGCGTCGTTCTCCGGAAGAATCGACGTCGTAAAATGCGTGACGATGATCAAATTGAAGCGCGTGGCGTTTGAAAGCGATGCAATCGCCTGCAGCGTGTCGAGTTTCGTCTTGTTGTTCTTGAAAAACGCCGAGAACTCGTCCCAGACGAGAACGAGATGGATGTTGTTCTGTTCAACGGTTTCCTGAATCCACGCCGCGAGATCTTCCTTGGAGAAACGAAGCGCGTTGACGCCCTTCTCCCTGGCAAAATCGCGAATCCCCTTCAACAGCGCTTTCACGTAGTTCTCGTCGGAATCGCCCTTGAGAATCGCCAGAACGTCGTCCGCGTTTTTTCCCGCAAAATACCCCTTGTGGCAGTACGGCGGCACCTTCATGTACGACTCGAGGTAATCGCGTTCCTGGGCGCCCTCAAGCCATTTGACGATTCCGCCGCGCAGAGTCTTGCCCTGCTCGTACGGAACGCCCGCCGCGTCAAGCGCCTTTGACAGGCTCTCGAAGACGGCCTCGATGAGATCGTCCGGCCCCGCGATTCCGTCCGACCCGTTCCTGTCGGCCACGACGATCTTCCGCGCATGGCGATGCCCGGCGAGTTTATTCTTGAGGACGGTCTCCGCCTTGAGCGGTGTATCCGCATCGAAATAGGCGTTGAAGTCTTCGTCACTGCAGACGAGGAGCTTGCGAAGCGCCCACGTCACCTGGCTCTTGCCCGTGCCGTACGAACCATGAATCCAAATGGAATGCTTGTCGTCCGTACGCGCCAGCATCTTCTCCGTACGCTTCAGAAGCGATACGAACGTTGAATGCGGATAGGTGTACTTCCATCCGTCGGGATTGCGGTCCATTTCCGACTGGTCGGTTTCGGGATGTCTGTATTTGATGTCGAAATAGTCGTTGTAGCTGGCCATGGCGGTCTCCTAGGAATGGAAAAGCGAAAGGACGTCGGCGGACGTCCGGTCGTCCGCAAGGCGCACGAGCTCAAGGTCGTGCGTCGTCGTGAATGTGATGAAATCCGGGTTTGAATGGGCAAGGCCGTTGAGAATCGCCTCCATCTCGGAACGCGACAACGCGAATATCTGCGCCGGACTGACGCCCTCCGCTTTCACCGAGAAGTCCATCAGCCGCGTGAGCGTGAACTCCCTGTAGTCCCCGCAGGCCTCGGCAAAACGATAGAGCGCATAGAGCATCACGCGCGGCGACGGCACAACCGGCTTCGTGCGGGAAATGGACACCAATGCGTGTCCCTGATCGACACACGTTCCGAATTTCAGGCGTTTCCCAAGCTGCGTTTCACACAGGCGCTTGAACGACTTGAGAATCGACCGCGCGTCTTTCTCCTTCACCCCATGCGGTGCGAGCGCGTCGATGACTTCACGCGATGAATAGATCCTGTCCACTTCCATGTCCGTCACGTACCAGGCTATCTGCGGATTCCCGTTCGCAAGGTTCGCAAGCGCAATTCCCCACGTCTCTTCGGAATTCACGCCGAGTTCCCTCACGATGTCGAAGAGAGGCGTCGTCTTGCGTTTCTCGATCAGCCCTGCGTCCGTGAGAAAGCGCTTGAGCATTCTGATTTGCATCGGGCCGAGTGCATTGTCTGTCAGATAACCGGCACCACGAGCGAAGAAATCGGAGAACCATTCCGATTTCGGCATATGGTCGGCAAATGCATTTAGGTATTTCATGTTTCCTGCCTCACTGTTCGTAGTCTTAAGGGAATCGGCTCGATAGCACCCCATTTCAATCTCATGGCATTGTCCGCAATGAATACAGTTCTCGATATGGAATCCGTTTTTGAACGAAAGCGCACCCGTACGGCAGTTTGTCTCGCACGCCCCGCACTTCACGCAATACGCGGACTTGATGAAGCATTGGCGAAGACGTTTTCCGAGAATCGTCTTTGTGACAGAAGAAGGATAGGAAAACTCCACTGCGTTTCCCGATTCATGGACTGTCAGCTCCACAGGCTTCGGGAGCGTCTTGATCCATTCACGCCAGTCGGTCTTCTGGTCCAAGACCGTGAGCCGAATGCGTTCGTCCTGCCTTGTCTCGACGAAACACGGCTTGTTGTTCTTGACGTCCCGCCCATTCCGCCGTTCGAGCCAGCCACCATCGGAAATGTACGTGCTGATTGACGGGTCGTCGATTCCTTCGCGAATCAGCGACTCGAACTTCGCGACTTCATCCGGATAGTTCGCACGGCGAAACCAGTCCGACTTCCCGCCCGAATGCGGACAGAAAAGACATCCGGCGCGGGCGTTGCCCTTTCTGTAGGCAGCGTTTACGACAAGTCCACGAAGGAAGATGTACGTCCACACCTCCGCGCTTGTCCATTCAAGCATGGGGTTGAACGAGTACTGTCCCTTTTGCTTTCGTCCAAAGTTTTCGTATTCGTATTCCGCGCGCGAAGCGCTTTCATGTCCGCGAACGCCCACAAAGTCCATCCCCGTGTAGTCGCGCTTGCCGAGGACTTCGCGGATCTTGAGCGTCTGCGGCACGGACTTGTGGACGGTGCAGCACCAGCGGAGAACGCGGGACGGCGGCCCGAACAGCCGCCAGGACTCTTCGGGCTTCAGATGCGACTGGGCGCGATAGAACGCGATTCCGTCCGCCTTGCACCTTCGCTCGACTTCATTCACCGCCTGGTACGTGTCCGGGAACTCCATGCCCGTGTCGCCGAAGACGACCATGAACGCCGTGCGCGGAAGCGCTCGCCGCACAAGTTCAAGAAGGACGATCGAGTCCTTGCCACCGGAAAACGCCACGTGGAAGCAGTCGAGTCTCTTTTCGTACTTGCGGTAGACGTCGTAGATCTTGCGGATCGTCAGCGTCTCAAGCGCCTCAATGCACAGACGGTTCTTCGCCACCATCGCCTCGACGTCCACGGGCACAAGCACAGTTCCCGCCGGCAGGATTTCCACGCCGGCCTCGTCCTTCAGCAGTTCGATTTTCGGCTTTTCGTAGAGCGAACCGCCGATGGTCTTGGCGACCCTCCTCCCGCGATACCAGTAGAAATTCGATTCCGCCCACAGGTAGGGGCGTTCACAGTCGGAATCGAAATGCCAGAACGCATCAAAACCGAGAAGCGCCAGTTCCGCCGCCCACACGGGGCGCGGCTCCTTCGAGAATCCCGACAATTCGTCGGACAGCAGAAGGCCTCCTGTTTCGGGGTCGTGGGAATAGGCGTACATTCTATTTCATCCTCGTTTCACACGCCCGCATCTGGACACGGTCATTCTTCTCGCTAAAGCTAAAGCGGTCTTCAAGAAAGCGACGGTAAAACGCCCTACGAAGCGCCCATTTAGACAAGCGTGGATCGTTCATATCGGCACTGTCGTCCAAGCCGAGCTCCTTCAACAAAAAATAGCCATCTTTCTTGACACGCAATTCGCAGAGCTTCCGCCCATCTTCCACTTCCGCATTGTCGAATTCAATCTTTTCAAGAACGGCATATTCGCCTTTGGCGTTCGAACCTTTGGTGTTCGAAATGAAACGGCGGTCTTTCTTCAACAAACCTTTGACGTACGATTCCTCGACATACGGAAGACGCTTTGCGACCGACTTGAGCTCGATGATAACGGAATCATCTGAAACAAGACATTTCGATACATAATCCGCAACGTCGCCGATTCCCTTTCGCAGCAAAAACTCGCCTTTGATTTCATAGGCGTCCGCCGCCTCGCGCAAGACCACCTCATGAAGCAACTCGGGAGGGTCAACGCCGATTTGCATGAACTCATTCCCATGGCGGTTCATAAGACACGAAAACTGGAAGACGTCGTTTCCGCGTGCGACGAGGTCGTCCACGATCTTCCGCCAGCCGCCATCCTTGTTGGACGGCCACGGATACACCCTGTCGTCAAGAGGAATGCCGATTTGCGGCAGAACGGACGCAAGATCAAGGTCTTCCGGCAATCCCTCGCCGAACTCCTTCTGATAGAACTCTCGCATATCCTTGTTGTGAAGGTAACTGCCAAGGCGAAAGCCGTTGGTGAATTTCGCCTCCAGCAGTTTTCCGAGATTCGCCCGCTGCGCGTCCGTAACGGCGTTCATTGCCAACGGCGCGGCAGTCGCGTCAGCCTTCCGCCATCGCGACAGAAGTTTCTCAAGGCGGGGACGATGGTACTCGAACCATTGGCTATTGACATACACCGAAATGCCATTGCGATGAGCTGGGGCGTGCCAAAAATTTTTATGCCCAAATGTAGGGAGCTTCTCTTTACGCGAAAAAAGAGGACGTCCGCTTAACGCCCCGCCCAAAATCTCCTTCGTTCCCTCAAGCGTCAGCAACCGCGCAAAATCGTCGTCGGGCACGCGCCCCTCCGCAAGCGCCGCATAGATTTCGCGCTTCGCGTACGCGCCAATGCGCTCGCCCGTCGGCAATGCATCGCCCTGCGCCAATTGCGTGGCGACCTGCCCGCCAGATGGTGAAACGTTTCCCTCGACCGCAGCCTCGGTCTGTTCTGCGGCAACACGCGTCCGCGCGGCAGCAGTGCCGCGCCGCACGACTTTCAGAATCACGTGCGCAGGATCCTCATCGAACGCCTCCAGCAGCTTCCGCGCCTGATTGATGAAATCCCTCGCGGACAAGTTCTTCTCGAACCAGACGCCAAGGCCTTCAATCAACTGCCCGCGCCGCAGTTCCGTTCCGTCAGGCGAAAGATTGCGAATGGCTTTCTTGGCGACAAGGCGTTTCAGAAGGTTAGGCCGTCGTTCATCAAGCAGACGGCACAGCACAATCGGCAGATTCTGCCATTTGCCTCCTAGCGGATATTCCCTCCCGCCGTATGCAAGCACAAGCGGACTTCTGTTCGTTCCGCTTTCAGGAGAGCCCTCCGCAAACGAGAACGTCTCTATTGCCGCCGCATCGCCCTCTGCAACGCCGCCATTTGTACCGTCACCGCCCGCCATTTCGACCCGACACGCCTTTCCATTCGTCAACAACTAAAATTCGCGCTTTTGAGACACGAACACGCCATTCCGATGCAACGTGCGCAGGAAACGCATACCACGTCGGAATGGCGTATATAGTACTATTTTTTTTTTCTCCCCTGTCAATGGCCCTTTCGACACATTTGACAAAAACTTTACGACGCGTAGGAGAGGGAGAGGAACTTCTCGTGGTAGCGGTTCCGCACGATCTGCGAGATGGCCGACGGCGCCGAGCCGTCGAGCTTCAGCTCGACGACGTAGATCTCCGCGTCGGCGTGAATGGACATGTCGATACCCGAAGAAAAGCCGTCTCGCCGAAGTCAGAGTAGGCGGACATGAGCGATTCGCTGAACGCGGCACGGACCTCCTCGTTCGGAAGGCGGAGACGGTAGAAACAGTCCTAATCCAGTGTCAGCAGCCGGTCGATGGCGTGTAGCCGTCCTTCCGCAGTTCGGCGAACGTGTAGATGTCTGTCGCGATTTTTTCCATGACGCCATTATAGCAAAATACGTACTGCCCGATTCTGATGACGTGCAGACGATGGGAGAATAAGGGTACTAAGGCCGCCCGTGTGCGGGCGTGCGAGCCGTCCCCGCCGTGCGTGAACGAATGTTGCAGATGTGGTCGACGGCTGTGGCGAAGTTTTCCGCACCGTTCAGGATTTCAATGTCCACACGCAGGTAATAACACGGCACGGGCGTCGTCTCGAAACGCGGAAAACGCACGGCATCCTTTTCCGTGGTGATCAGCGCATCGGCGTGGAGGTTGGCCGTCTTGTTGAGCGCGAAGAGGATCTCGGACGCATCGTAGCGGTGGTGGTCTGCGTAGCGTTCGCACCAGATCACGCGCGCGCCAAGTTTGCGCAGCGAATCCTCGAATCCCTGCGGCACGGCGATGCCGGACAGCGTCGTCAGCGTCTTGCCCCGAATCCAATCGAGCGGCTTTTCTTCGCGGCTCCAAACATCCTTCAACAGGCGGGGCGCGTGGCGGCATTCGATGATTTCGGCCGTCTTGTTGTAGGCGCGGATGCGCTGCCGCACCTCGTCGGTCTGTCCGTCCGACTTTGTGATGAAAATGAAATCGGCGCGGGAGATGTGCCGGGCCGGTTCGCGCAGGACCCCGCGCGGCAGCATGTGGCCGTTGCCGAAGGGATTGGTCTTGTCCACAAGCACGACTTCCAGTGAATGTTTCAGTTTCTGGTACTGGAAGCCGTCGTCGAGAATGAGCGTATCGCACCCGAAACGCGAAATGGCGTAGCGGCCAGCCTTCACGCGATTGCGATCCACCACCACGCAGACGCCCGGCAGGTTCGCGGCGAGCATGTACGGCTCGTCGCCGCCCGTCGCGGCATCCAACAGAATCTGCCGCCCATCGCTCACAACGAGCGGCGGCTCGATGACGGACGAGAGCATCCGCTGCCACCAGGGCTTTTCCTTACGACGATAACCCCGCGAGAGAATCGCCACCTTCCGCCCCGCGCGCGTCAATTCGCGCGCGAACTTCTCCGTGACAGGCGTCTTGCCCGTCCCGCCCGCCGTCACGTTGCCAATGGAAATCGTCTGGACGCCCAGCGGGAAACGGCGCAGGATACCGAGGTCGTAGAACCAGTAACGGACGGCCACGACGACACGGAAGATGCAGGAAATGCCCTTCAATACGGCCAGCACCGCCCGCATCCCGCCACGGACATCCCGATCCGCGCCCGGTTGCTGGATGACTTTCACGAGCGAATGCTCAAGCCGCTCGACGTAACTGACCTTCTGTTTTTGCATGGAAAGGGCAAGTATAGCAAATCCTGGCGAAATGCGTTTTCATTTAATGCGCCGTTCGTTCGTTCCCTCGATGCCCAGGACTTTGCGGTACTTCGCCACCGTCCGCCGCGCGATGACGATGCCCTTCTCCTTCAGAATCTCCGCAATCCGTTCATCCGCCAGCGGCTGCCGACGATCCTCCGCGTCGATGAGCCGGCGAATCTCGTCCTGAATGGTGACGTTGGACACTCGTTCGCCCGACGCCGTACTCAGCCCGGCCGTGAAGAAACTCCCCAACTCCACCACGCCGAACGGCGTCGCAATGTATTTGTTCTTGACCGTACGCGACACGGTCGTGTTGTGGACGCCCGTCTTTTCGGCGATCTGCTGCATCGTCAACGGTCGCAACCCCTCTTTCCCCTTCTCGAAGAAACCGGGCTGCGCATCGACGATCGCCTGGGCGATGTTCCGAATCGTGTCCTGCCGCCGCGCAAGCGATTCACGCAACGTCTGCGCCGCACGGATTTTCTCGCGAATGTAGGATTTAACGTCCGCCGCACAGTTCGGATCCGCCAGCATCTTCTGGTAGCGCGGCGAGATGTGAATGTCGGGCAGATCGCGCGCGTCGACACGCACCTTCCACGCGCCGTCGTCCGTCTGTACCGCGAACACCTCCGGCCGCACGTAGTCGCCTTTCCGATCGCGTGGCAGGAACGCAGGCCCCTCGGACGGATTGCGGCCGGGCTTCGGATCGAGTGTCCGCAGTTCCGCCAGAATCTTCGCATACTCAGCGGGCGTCACGTGCAATAAACGGCACAACTCGCCTTCGCGATGAGCGGCGATGTCCGGCAGATGCCCGTCGATGAGCGTCCGCACTTCGTCCTCCCACGGCGAATCGTCCAGTTTCTCCATTTGGGCCAGCAGACACTCCCGTAAGTCCCGCGCCCCACACCCCACCGGGTCGAACGTCCGAATCTGCGCGAGAAGATCGAGGAGCTTCTGCTCGGATGCCCCAGACACCCAGGCGATGTCCGTCAATGAACCACGAAAATACCCGTCATCGTCGATGTTGCCAATCAGGGATTCGGCCAGCCCGCGATCTGCGGGAGGAATATCCGACAACGCGACTTGCCGCAGGAGATGTTCCTGTAACGTCTCTTCCTTGACTTCAAGATCGAACATCCGCTGACGCCGGGTCTGCGCCTCCTCGTCGCCTGACGCACTCGACAAGTTGCCCAGAAAGTAGTCGCGGTAACCGTCGTCCGTTCCCAGAATCGACTGCGCCGCCGCGCCGTCCGGCGTGAAGTCAAGTTCCCGCTCCGTCGTCGCCGCGCCCGTGTGCTCCTCCGGCAGAGCCTCGGACATCGCCCGTTCCGTACGGCTCTGCACGTCGTCGATCACGGGGTTCTGGGCCATTTGGCGTTGAAGTTCCGCACGCAACTCCACCGACGTCATCGCCAGCATCGCCAACGACTGCTGCATCTGGTGCGACAGAACTTGCGTTTGCGCCTGCCGCGCGGATACGTCCAAACCTACGCCCAATCCAGCCATCTGCGTCTCGGTAGAAACGAACTTGTCCCGTCAAACAGACCGACGGTCGCGTCAGGACCAAAAGACCTTCGGCGCGGACGAGAGCATCCGCGTCTGCGGCAACCGCGTGAACCGGTCGCGCATTTCGTCGATGGAATCGCCGCCCAGTTTCTCTGCCAACGCATCGGCGAGAACGAGACAGACGGCCGCTTCGACGACGACGACGGCGCGGGGGACGGGGCAGACGTCGCTGCGCTCGTAGACCGTCCGCGTCGCTTCGCCCGTCGCCAGATCAACCGTTGGTTGCGGTTTCAGCGTCGTCGGAATCGGCTTCATCGCCACGCGCAGCACGAGCGGATCACCGTCCGAAATGCCCCCCGTCACGCCGCCCATGCGCCCGCGCGTCTCCGTGCCCTTCATGTGGGCGAGCGCGAAACCGTCGCCGATCTCGACGCCCTTGATGGCGGGGATGGACATCGCGGCGGCCGCAAGACGGGCGTCGAGCCGGCGGTCGGCCGACACGTGGCTGCCCAGCCCAACGGGCAACCCCGTCGCCGTCACGGTGATGATGCCGCCCAACGTCTCGCCCTCCGCGCGAACCGCGTCGATGTCGCCGTCCAGCGCATACGTGCCCGTGACAGCGATCCCAAATTCCTTCAGAAACGCCCGGCAACACGCGCCGACGGCCACACGCCCTGCCGTTTCGCGCGCGGAGGCGCGTTCAAGCGCGGGACGAATGTCGTCGTAACCATATTTCACGGCGGCCGCAAAATCGGCATGGCCGGGGCGCGGCGCCGTGTAGGCGGGTACGGCCTTGCCTTTCCAAGCGGCGTGGTTGGCGTTGGCGATCGCCATCGCCACGGGCGCACCCGTCGTGACACCCGCAAGAACGCCGCCCAGCAACGCGGCGCGATCCGTCTCGATCGCCATGCGACCGCCCGCGCCCAGCGCAATCTGCCGCCGCGCCAAGTCCGCGCGAATCAAATCCTCCGTCAGCGCCAGACCGGCGGGCAGACCTTCAAGAATCACCGTCAACTGCGGGCCGTGGGATTCGCCGGCCGTCATGTACCTAATCATGTTCCTTCTATCTCCAGCTTCCATTTGCGCCGCATCTAGCGATGCGCCGGTGCCGCGTCTTCCGTGCGCGGCGGCGAGACGGCGTTGAGTTCCTCTAGGTCGGGAAATTCGGGACACTTCACGTCGGCCTTTGCAAACAACGTACGAAAGAGGTCGCGAAATCCCTTCTGAAAACGCTCCGCACGCAACATGTCGATGGCCGTTTTGCGATCGGACTTGACGGCGGGACGCCCCCCCGGCTTCGTCTTGATCAACGCCAACTGCTTCAACTCGTTCTGACGCGCGTCGATTTCCTGCGTTGTCACGTGGATCTTGTCGAGCACCTCGCGATCCGTAAACTTGCCAATGAGAACGCCCTCGCGGAAATCACGGCGTTTGAGTTCTTCGGGCAACGGCCCTTCTTTGAAAAACTGCTCCGGCGTCAAGTTCTTGAGTTTGAGACGAGTCGTCACGCGGGCCATCGCCTCCTTCTCGTCGGCGACACCCACCTCGATTCCACGCGCCACGGCCTCGGCGAGCATGACCTCCTTGACGATCCACATCTTGGCGGCCTGACGGCGGTAGTGGTTCAACGCCTCGCCCTCGCGTTCTTTCGGCAGGGTGAGATGTTCCGTGCGACGGGCGTCGTCCAGCAGCGTCCGCGCCCGCAAATCCAGTTCGCGCCAGACGAGCGGACGACCGTTCACCTGCACGGCGACGCGCCAAGGACGATGCGCCCACAGATAGACGCCACCGCCCACCAACGCGGCCAACCCCACGAGAGCCAGAAGCCCGACAACGATTTTCTTCATCAGGCGAACTCCGTCAACATTCCATTGGCCACACCGTGCGCCACGCGGTCGCCGACGAGCTGGGCAAGGACGACGAGCGCGAACAGCGTGGCGGAACCCGGCCCCTGCCCCGTGACGATCTGCCCGTCCGCAATGACGGGGACGTTCTGGACGGGGCGCGTCATTTGCGCCGCACATGACGGGTAGCACGTCACATCCTCGTCCGCCAACACACCCGCCACGTCGAGCACGGTCGGCGCCGCGCAAATGGCGCACACGAGACGCCCGTCGGCCTTCTGCAGACGCAGCCGCTCGTGAAGAGGTTCACAGGCCATGAGATTCTTCGTGCCTTCTCCGCCACCAGGGAGTATAATGGCATCGTAGTTTTTATCTAGCACGTCCGCCAGTTTCGCGTCGGCTCGCATGAGGATGCCGTGCGCAGAACGCACGGACGTATCGGATGACAAGGACGCGGTGACGACGTCGACGCCACCACGGCGAAGCACGTCCACAATCGAAACGGCTTCGATGTCCTCGAATCCGTCCGCAAGAGGAACAAGTACGGTCTTCATGATAGAGAGAGTATAGCAGAATGATGACGCCTGAGACAATTGCCAAAATCAGAAGCCTCATGGTCGAGGCCTCCGTCTTCGAGGAGGACTTGGACGAATCGTTCATTCTCGGCGGCGGACCGGGTGGACAGAAGACGAACAAGACGTCGAACGTCGTCCGCCTCTACCACGCGCCGTCGGGCATCCAAGTCCGTTGCGGGGAGAACCGTTCACGCGAAATCAACCGCTGGCTGGCACGGCGGCAGTTGGCGGAAAAGATTCTTGAACGGGAGCAGGGACGGAAGTCCGCCCAACAACAGGCGCGAGAAAAGAAGCGTCGACAGAAACGCCGTCGGTCGCGCCGGCAGAAACAGCGGATGCTCGACGACAAACACGCCCACGCCGAAAAGAAAGCCGCCCGCAAACCCGTGGACTACTGACAGGTCGGGCACGAAAAAGGGGCGCGGGAAAATCCCACGCCCCTTTTCGCGTCATCGACCGACGGTCGATTACATGTCCATGCCGGGCTGGCCCGCGCCGTGGCCGCCGCAGTTGCAGTCCTTCTTCTCGGGAATGTCCGTGACCATGCAGTCGGTCGTGAGGAGCAGACCCGCGATCGAGGCCGCGTTCTGGAGCGCCGTGCGCGTAACCTTGGCCGGATCCACGACGCCGCACTTCAGCAGGTCGCCGTACTCGCCCGTGCGGACGTTGTAGCCCTGCGCACCAGCCGCCTTCTTGACGTTGGCGATCACGAGCGCGGCTTCCTGGCCCGCGTTGTTGACGAGCTTGCGGAGCGGCGCTTCGAGGGCGCGGGAGATGATGCTCGCGCCGACCTTCTCGTCGCCTTCCAGCGTGAGGTCTTCGATGGCCTTCTGGCAACGGAGGTAGGCAACGCCGCCGCCGGGAACGATACCCTCTTCAACGGCCGCGCGCGTGGCGTGCAGCGCGTCGTCGACGCGATCCTTCTTCTCCTTCATCGCCGCTTCCGTCGCCGCGCCGACCTTGATGATCGCCACGCCGCCGGCGAGCTTCGCCAGACGCTCCTGGAGCTTCTCGCGATCGTAGTCGGAGGAGGTCTCTTCGATCTGCTTCTTGATGAGCGCGACGCGGGCGGAAATGTCCGCATTCTTGCCCTTGCCCTGGACGATCGTCGTGTTGTCCTTGTCGACCGTAACCTTGGCGGCCTTGCCGAGCATATCGACCGTGACGTTCTCAAGCTTGATGCCGAGGTCTTCGGAGATGAGCTTGCCGCCCGTGAGGATCGCGATGTCTTCGAGGATGGCTTTCCGGCGGTCGCCGAAGCCCGGCGCCTTGACGGCGCACACCTGGAAACTGCCGCGCAGCTTGTTGACGACGAGCGTCGCGAGTGCTTCGCCTTCGACGTCTTCCGCGATGATCATCAGCGGACGGCCCGTCTTGGCGACGTTCTGCAGCAGCGGCAGGAGATCCTGGAGGTTCGAGATCTTCTTCTCGAAGAGGAGGATGTAGGGGTTCTCAAGGACGCACTCCATCTCTTCCGGATCCGTGACGAAATACGGCGAGAGGTAGCCCTTGTCGAACTGCATGCCTTCCACGACGTCCAGCGCGGTTTCGAGGGTCTTGGCCTCTTCGACCGTGATCGTGCCGTCCTTGCCGACCTTGTCCATCGCGTCGGAGATGATCTTGCCGATCTCCTCGTCGCCGTTGGCGGACAGCGTCGCGACCTGCGTGATCTCGTCCGCGCTCTTCACCTTCTTGGCGAGCTTGGCGATCTGCGCGACCACCGCGCCCGTCGCCGCGTCGATGCCGCGCTTGAGAGCCATCGGGTTCGCACCGGCCGTGATGTTCTTCAGACCTTCGCGATAGACGGCCTCCGCGAGCAGCGTGGCGGTCGTCGTACCGTCGCCCGCGACGTCGTTCGTCTTGGAGGCGACTTCACGCACCATCTGGGCGCCCATGTTCTCGAAGGGATCCTGAAGTTCGATCTCCTTGGCGACGGTGACGCCGTCCTTCGTGATCTGCGGCGAACCGAACTTCTTGTCGAGAATCACGTTGCGGCCGGACGGGCCGAGCGTGGAGGTGACGGCGGCCGAGAGCTTCTCGACGCCGGCGAGGATTTTCTGACGCGCATCCGCGTCGAACTTGATCTGCTTTGCCATTTCAAACAGCCTTTCTGCTAAATCGTCTGCTTACTTTTCAATGACGCCCAGCAGGTCGTCTTCGCGGACGAGCTGGAGCTTCTTGTCGCCGAGCTTGACTTCCGTGCCGCCATACTTCGGCAGCAGAACTTCGTCGCCGACCTTGACCGAGAACGGAACTTCCTTGTGGTCCTTGTCGAACTTCTGGCCGATCGCGAGCACCGTGCCCTTGATGGGCTTTTCCTTCGCGGCGTCGGGAATGTAGATCCCGCCGACCATCTGTTCCTTCTCTTCGACCGGTTCAACGAGAACGCGGTCACCCAACGGACGTACCTTCATGTGTGTCTCCTTTTACTTTTACGATTCGTTGTTGTTCAATTACTTCATGGTGTAGTCGGCATCGACCACATCGTCCTTCTTGTCGCCCTTCGGCGCTTCTTGTTCCGGCGGCGGCGTACCGGCGCCCGGCTGCGGACCCGCGCCCTGCGCACCCGCCGCGCCGGCGTTGGCGTACATCGTCTGCGCGAACGGTTCCATCTGCTTCATGAGCGCCTCTTCCTTCGCCTTGATGGCGGCGGTGTCCTGGCCCTTCAGAGCGTCCTGGAGTTCCTTCAACGCGGCCTCAACGGGGGCCTTCTTGTCGGCCGGCACCTTGTCGCCGCTCTCCTTCAACATCTTCTCGACCTGGAAGGCCAGCGACTCGGCCTTGTTGCGCGTCTCCACGTCGTCATGCCGCTTGGCGTCTTCCGCCGCGTGCATTTCGGCGTCCTTGCGCATCTTCTCGATTTCGTCCTTCGAGAGACCGCCGGCGGCCGTGATCGTGATGTTCTGCTCCTTGCCCGTGCCGAGATCCTTCGCGCTCACCTTCAAGATGCCGTTCGCGTCGATATCGAACGTGACTTCGATCTGCGGAACGCCGCGCGGGGCCGGAGGAATGCCGTCGAGGTTGAAGTTGCCGAGCGACTTGTTGTCGCGCGCCATCTTGCGGTCGCCCTGGAAGACGCTGATCGTCACCGCCGGCTGATTGTCCGCCGCCGTCGAGAACACCTGGCTCTTCTTCGCCGGAATCGTCGTGTTGCGTTCGATCAACGGCGTCAGAACGCCGCCCAGCGTTTCAATGCCGAGGGTCAGCGGCGTGACGTCGAGGAGCAGGACATCCTTCACGTCGCCCTTGAGGATGCCGCCCTGAATGGCCGCGCCCATCGCGACGACTTCGTCCGGATTCACGCCCTTGTGCGGCTCGCGGCCGAAGAGCTGCTTCGCCTTCTCCTGCAAACGCGGCATCCGCGTCTGCCCGCCGACGAGCACCACTTCGTCCACGCTCGACAGACCGGCGTCGTCCATGCACTTGCGGCACGGCGCGGCCGTCCGCTCGACGAGATCGTCCGTCAGCTGTTCGAGTTTCGCGCGGGTGAGCGTCGCCTGCAGGTGCTTCGGGCCCGTGGCGTCCGCCGTGATGAACGGCAGGGAAATATCAAACGTCGTCGCGCTCGACAACGCGCACTTCGCCTGTTCGGCCGCCTCTTTCAGACGCTGCAGCGACATCATGTCACCACCGAGGTCGATGCCGTTCTGCGCCTTGAAGTCCGCAATCAGCCACTTCATGATGGACTGGTCGAGGTCGTCGCCGCCCAAATGCGTGTCACCGTTCGTCGCCTTCACTTCAAAGACGCCGTCGCCGATGTCGAGAATCGAAATATCGAACGTACCGCCGCCAAAGTCGTAGACCGCGATCTTTTCATTCGACTTCTTGTCGAGACCGTAGGCGAGCGATGCCGCCGTCGGTTCGTTCACGATGCGCTTCACGTCGAGACCCGCGATGCGGCCCGCGTCCTTCGTCGCCTGACGCTGCTGGTCATTGAAGTACGCCGGCACCGTGATGACCGCCTCCGTAATCTTCTCGCCCAAGAACGCTTCCGCGTCCTCCTTCAGTTTGCGCAGCACCATCGCCGAGATTTCCTGCGGGCTGTACGTCTTGTCCCCTACCTTCACGGCGGCGTCGCCGTTCGCGGCGCGGACGACTTCGTACGGCACCATCTTGATTTCTTCGGACATCTCGTCGTACCGACGGCCCATGAAACGCTTGATGGAATAGATCGTGTTCTTCGGGTTCGTCACGGCCTGGCGCTTCGCGGCCTGGCCCACCAGCGTCTCGCCGGTCTTCGTAAACGCCACGATCGACGGCGTCGTGCGCGCGCCCTCTTTGTTGGGGATGACGGTGGCCTGGCCGCCTTCCATCACGGCCATGCAGCTGTTCGTCGTGCCCAAGTCAATACCAAGTACTTTTGCCATTTTCTCTTCTCCTTAAATTGTCTTTCGTTCGTCGGTTTCTTGATCGTCAAACCGACGCGGGAATATAAGCAGGAGACGTGCCAAAGAAGAGTCTGCCGTGGCATAAAAATTAAAAACAACAAAATCAAATACAAATCATCCGAAAAACAAATAATTCACCCTTCACCCCGCCGTGACACACCCCTTCCTGGCCTGTCACAGGTGTGTCACATTTCTGTGTCATACGTCTGGACGGTTGAACACGACAGGCGGGGCTTGCGCGTGAAAGGGCGATTTGGTATGATTTCGCCATGAAACAACTCTTCTTCGGCCTCGTTTTCATCGCCACAATTTGTGCGCAGGGCGCCACGCTGGACGCCTTGGCCGCCAAGGTCGGCAATCAGGTTCTCACCGTCAGCGACGTCATCAACGAGATGCGCCGCACCTCCAAGGGCGTGGACGCGCCCAACTTCCCCGTTGCCTACAGCAACGCCGTTCAGTCGCTGATCGACCGTAAACTGATTCTCAAGGCCGCCGCCGACAAGAAGATGGACATGCAGGAGTGGATGGTGGACAACCGTGTCCGTGAAATCGTCAAGGACGTGTTTGAGGGCGACAAGAACAAACTGAACGCCGCGCTGGCCGAATCGAAAATCCCCATCACCGAATGGCGCAACACGATTCGCGAGGACATGATCGTCTCCGGCATGCGCTACCAGATCGTCGACCGCGTCGTCACCGCCCCGCCGGCGGCCATGCAGCGCGAGTACACCCAGCATCCGGAACGCTACACGCGCAACGCCAGCACGACCGTCAGCATCATCCTGTTGCGCCCCGCCGCCGCAAACGACTCGAAAACGCCGTCCGTGGCCGACCGTGCCCAAACGATTCTCGACGAACTCGCCAAGGGCGTTCCGTTCGCGCAGCTGGCCAAGACCTACTCCGCCGATTCCCACGCCAAGGACGGTGGCGTTTGGAAGGACATCGACCCGAAAGAAGCGTTCCGCCCCGAAATCGCCCAGACGATCGCCGACCTGAAAGTCGGCCAGATGTCCAAGCTCGTCGCGTTGGAGGACTGGGGCTTCATCGTCCGCAAGGACGCCCAGACAGAAGAAAAACAACTGTCGTTCGCCGAGGCCTATGACGAGATCGCGCGCAACGTGCGCCGCACACGCGCCGACGAGGCCTATGCCGCGTGGATCGGCCGCCTCCGTGCCCAGACGTTCATCAAACTCTACCCGCTGCCAACCGAAAAATGAACCTCACCAGTCCGTCACAGGTCAAGGCGTGGTGTCTGGAACATGACTTCCACCCCAACAAGGTTCTCGGGCAGAATTTCCTAATCGACCGGAACACGTTGGACGCTATCGTGGACGCCGCCGGGGTCGACGCGGACGCCCGCGTCCTTGAAATCGGGCCGGGGTTGGGCGTTTTGACGGAAGGGCTGCTCCAACGCGGCTGCCATGTCACGGCCATCGAAAAAGATCCGCCGCTCGCGGAACGGCTGGCCGCCGCGCTGGGAAATCCGCCCGCGCTGACCGTTCTCGAAGGCGATGCGTTAGACTTCATCAAGGACGGAGCGTGCGATGCGTTCCCCTTCCTCGTTTCCAACCTTCCCTACCAGGCGGGTACGCGCATTCTCCTGGAATTGATCCAACGAATCCCCCACGTTCCCGAAACGATCGTCGTACTCGTCCAAACGGAAGTCGCCGACCGTCTGGCGGCCGGGCCAGGATCGAAGACACGCGGACTGGCCGGCGTGTGGAGCCAACTCGACTACACGGTCTCGCTCGTCCGCAAAGTCCCCGCCAGCTGTTTCTGGCCACGCCCCGAAATCGGATCCACGGTCGTCAAACTCGTCCGCCACCACCGGCACGACGATCTTGCGCCCGACGTCCGGGCGCGTTTCCACGCCCTCACAAAACTGGCGTTCGAGCACCGTCGCAAACAACTGGGAGGCATCTTCAAAAACCTCGACGTTGCATTCGGCGCCATTCCACCCACAGCGCGGGCCGAGGAACTCACGAACGACGACTGGCTGGCGCTCTGCTAATTGCCCTCCCGACCCTGCGAGGCATCCATCCGGACGAAAATTTCGCGTCAGCACTGCATCAACAAAAAGGGACAACGAAAAAGAGCCGGTCGCATGACCGGCTCTTTTCTGTTCTCGGAAAGACAATTACCGATTACCACGCATAATGCGCGAAAGCCTTGTTCGCCTGAGCCATCTTGTGGACGTCATCACGCTTCTTGATGACATTGCCCTGGCCCTGGAACGCATCGATGATTTCGGCCGCCACGGCGGCGGGCATCCCCATGCCATGACGAGCGGACGCATACGTGGTCATCCAGCGGAGCGCCAAAGACGTCTGGCGGACGGGATTGATTTCAACCGGCACCGGATAGGTGGTACCGCCGACGCGACGGGTCTTGACCTCCACTTTCGGCTTCATGTTCTCAATCGCCGCCTGGATGATCTCGATCGGCTCAGTGACGACCGTCTTCTGATCGCCTTCGCCCTTCTCGAACTTCGCCGGATTCTTCTTGACTTCCTCGGCGATCTTGTCGACCGCACCGTAGACAATCTTCTCGGCCGTCGTCTTCTTGCCATCCTTCATGATCACGCGGATGACATGGGCGATCAGCACGGAATTGAACTTCGGGTCGCGCGAAACGCGCTTCTCAATTTTCTTGGAACGTCTGGACATGACTTAACCCTTACTTCTTCTCTTCCTTCTGACGCTTCACGCCATACTTCGAACGGCTACGGTTGCGCCCCGCCACGCCGAGCGAGTCAAGCACGCCACGGACGATGTGGTAACGAACACCCGGAAGATCCTTCACACGACCGCCGCGCACGAGCACGACGCTGTGTTCCTGGAGATTGTGGCCTTCGCCCGGAATGTAGGCCGTGACTTCGACACCCGTCGTCAGGCGCACACGAGCAACCTTGCGGAGCGCGGAGTTCGGCTTCTTGGGCGTCATGGTCTTGACGACCAGACAGACACCACGACGCTGGGGGCAAGCCTTCAGCGCCGGCGATTTCGAATGCGTCGCGAGGGGATGACGCCCCTTGCGGATCAACTGATTAATTGTCGGCATGTATGATTCGTTCCTTGTCTTTCCAAAACGAGTGGCTATTTTAGCATAATACGCACAACCGCGCAAGGGGGGCGAATCTTTTTTTGAAAAACGGAAAACTGACGAAGATGATGTTTGTCGCGTTCCACTTCTCAGTCATTGTCCGACAAACGCCCCCGTCCATCACCTTCACAGTCATGTTACCGCCAACCCCGGCACCAAATCACGACATCTTCTCGCAGACGATTTCGTCGAGCGTGTGCAGTTCCGCGCCCCGGAAGACGTAGACGATCTGGTGGAGCGCCGTGCCGCGCGCGAGCGACGGGACCGAGCGGTCGGCGCGGTACTTCGCCAGCTGCGCCTTCGCCTCGTCGACTTTCACGGCCATCTCCGCGTCCGTCGCGTCGGCCTTCGCGTACTTGAGTTCGACGAGGTAGCTGTGCAGCACGTCGCCGTAGTGGACGCGCTCGGGGAAGAGGCAGAAGTCGCAGAACCCGCGCGAGAGCTCCATCTCCGGCGCGAGGAGGTAGAACTTCAGATGCCCGAACTCCGCCTGCATGTAGCCCTGCACGCGGATCTCGCCCTGCAGCCCGCCGCGCACCGGCGTCGTCTCCGCGTAGTCCCGCGCGAGGCGCTTCAGGAACGGCGCCCAGTCGCCGTCGTAGGCGAACGCGCCCGCGAGGCGCGACCATTCCATCCAGTCGGGCGTCCGCGTCCGGCGGTAGGCGTCGCGCAGGTAGTCGAAGAGCTGGCGGCGGACGCAGACGTTCGGGATCCTGAAGACCGTCTGCCCGCGTCGGCGCCCCTGCATCGAGACGATGCCGTAGTAGTGGAAGAGCGAGTGGAAGTTCG
>CAYZYQ010000031.1:0-27792 GCA_964482645.1 uncultured Lentisphaeraceae bacterium
ATCGGCGCGAAGTTCGCGGGCGGCGAGAAGGATTCCCACGGCAACGTCCAAATGAGCGGCACGGGCGCCCTCGGCGACTACTTGGCCCGCCATCTCAAGGCGACGGCAGGGATTGCGCGTGTGCGGGCGGACACGTTTGGCTACTTGCAGCGTTCGTTCCCCGGCGTGGCGTCGAAGACGGATCAGAAGGAGGCGCGCGCCGCCGGCGCGGCCGCCGTCAAGGCCGCCCTGGCCGGACGGATCACGGCCGGCACAATTGCGATTTGCCGCAAGCCGGGCGCGAAGTACGCCGTGACGTTCGAGCCGCAGCCCATTGCGAACGCCGCCAAGTTCACGCGCAGTCTGCCGGACGCCTACATCGCGGCGAACGGGCACGACGTCACGAAGGCGTTTCTCGACTACGCGCGTCCGCTCGTTGGCGATTTGCCGCCGTGTGAAATCTTCTGAGGTACCTGTTCGTATGATGCACCTGTTCGCACACGCTAAAATCAACCTGACGCTGGAAGTCCTCGGTCGCCGTCCCGACGGCTACCACGACCTCCGCTCGGTGGTTGTGCCGATTCCGCTGGCCGATGAGATCGACCTCTTGCCAGCGCCCGACGGCGTCGTCTCGGTGGCGGGTTGTCCGGACATTCCGCCGGAGAAAAACCTCGTCTATGTGGCGGCGCGTCTTTTGCAACGGACGTTTCGGCGCACGGCGGGCGTGGCCATCACGATCCGCAAACACATCCCCGTCGGCGCGGGGCTGGGCGGCGGGTCGGCGGACGCGGCGGCCGTGTTGAACGGGTTGAACGACATGTGGAATCTGCGGATGCCGAAAGCGGAACTCGCCGCCTTGGGCGCGGCCGTCGGGTCGGACGTGCCCGCGCTCGTGTTGGGCGGCCCCGTCTTGATGGAAGGGCGTGGCGAGCGCGTGACGCCGTTGCCGCCGTCCACGATGCCCGACTTTTCGCGCTTCGTGTTGCGGATGCCGCCGGTCTTCTCCTCCACGCCCGCCGTCTTCCGCGAATTTCGTCCGGAGGATCGCGGACGCGGACGGAACGACCTCCAGCCCGCCGCCTGCCGGCTCCATCCGGAAATCCGTCAGGCACTGGATGACCTTGAAGCCGACGGTTGCCGCGACGTGATGATGTCGGGCAGCGGATCTGCCGTCTTCGGTTGGTGGACGGGCGTTGTGCTATAATGACGCCCATGAACGACGAGTCGGCGAAACAACTGGCGGGTGTCCGCAAAATCATCGTCCACGCGGGGTTGGCGCACATGGACGACATCATGTCCTGCGCCTTGGCCTATGCGTTTGGCGTTCCGCACGACGCCCCGATTGAACGGCGGAATCCGAAACCGGCGGAACTGGATAGTCCGAACGTGCTCGTGCTGGACGTTGGCGGCGTCCACGATCCGGCGCGGCTGGATTTCGACCATCATCAGCGCGGGCGCGACGAACCGCCCAAATGCGCGTACAAGCTTTTCGCGGAATGGCTGGGCGTGGACGACGAACTGGCCACGCTCTATCCGTGGTATGCGGCGTGGAATCTCATGGACGTGCAAGGCCCTTACGCCGTCGCGGCGGCGTTGGGCACGACGGCCGACCGACTGGACGGGTTTGTCTCGAACCCGCTGTCCGACTGGGCCGTGCGCCGGTTTGCGGACGATCCCGATTTGCGCCGCCGCATGGCGCTGACCCTCGGCAACGGCATCGATCTGACACGCCGCTGCTGGCGGGACATCCAATCGAAGATCGTCGTGCGGCAGATTGGCGGCTTCACGGTGGCCGACATGACGGGGTGTCTCACGGAGGAGGTTTCGCGCTGTTCCGAAGCGTGGATTCGTCTTCATCGACCGAACTGCATCGTCACGAACGATTCGCGGGGGACGGGGTTGACGGTGTTGCGCTGCCACGACGATCCGCATCTCGATTTCGCCCGTTGCCGTGGCAAGGCGTACACGCTCTTCGCGCATCCCGGCGGGTTCATCCTCAAAACGACGGCGCCGGACGCGGATCTCGCCGCCATCCTCGCTGACGCGCGGGTGTGAAAGGGAGGACTATCCGATCATGGATGAAAAGGAGACAATCGCCGCGTTCGCAACGGCGCCGGGGCGCGGCGGCGTTGCGGTTGTCCGCGTCAGCGGGCCAGATGCGTTCCGGATCGCGGCGACGCTGACGGGACGGCCTGTCGGACGCGAAGACGCGGGGCGTTTCTTCCACGCGGCTTTCACGTCGGCGGAGACGGTGGTCGACGACGGTCTCGTGCTCGTTTTCGCGTCGCCGTGTTCCTACACGGGCGAGGACGTTGTCGAATTCCAAGGGCATGGCGGCGGCGTCGCGCCGCGCCGTGTGCTGGAGGCGTGCCTGTCCGCCGGGGCGCGGCTGGCGCGGCGCGGCGAGTTCACGCAGCGGGCGTTTCTCAACGGCCGCCTCGATCTCGCCCAGGCGGAGGCCGTGATCGATCTTGTGGATGCGCGGACGGAACGCGCGGCGGACGACGCCGTGCGCCGTCTGGCGGGCGGCGGGTCGCGGACGCTGACGGCGTTCTACGCGGATGCGCTCGATGTGTCGAGCCGTGTGGAACACGCGCTCGATTTCAGCGAGGATGAACTTCCGCCGTCGTTCGACGCGGCGGTGAAGCGCGACGTGGACGGTTTGACGGCGCGGATTGTTCGCCACCTGGCGACGGCGCGGGATGGAAAGATGTTGCGCGAAGGGGCGCTCGTCGTGTTGGCGGGTGCGCCGAACGCGGGCAAGAGTTCGCTCCTGAACGCCCTGCTCGGCGAACGCCGCGCCATCGTCTCGGATCGGGCGGGCACGACGCGGGACAGCATTGAGGCGTGGATGGAAATCGCGGGTTGGCCCGTACGCCTCGTGGATACGGCAGGGTTGCGGACGACGGACGACGTGCTGGAGGCGGAGGGCGTTGAACGGGCGGAAGCGTTGATCGCACAGGCGGACGTCGTGTTGGCGCTCGATTGCGATCTTGCGGGCGCGATGCGCATCCATGCGAAATGCGATTTGGGGGCGGGGCCGGGACTGAACGTTTCGTCGCGCACAGGCGCGGGGCTGCCCGCGCTCAAGGCCGCCCTGGCGGAACGTCTGGCCGCATTGGCCGACCGCCCGGCCGACGCGGTGGGCGCGGACGTGACGACGCGGCAGAAGGCGTTTCTGGAAGATGCCGTGGCCGCGTTGCGCGATGCGCGTGCGGCGCTTGACCAGCCGGATTGGGTTCTGGCGGCGAACGGTCTGCGTACGGCGGCGGAATCGGTGGCGCGGCTTTTGGGGAAGGTCTATTCGGACGATCTGCTCGACGCACTCTTTTCCCGTTTCTGCGTCGGCAAATGACCTGTTGCGGAATCCATGTTGTCTGCGGAGCCGTCTCAATGAGCGGATGATGTCATCCTGGAGGTGAATTGTCTTCGCGTTGTGCCTCCAGTCGCGGTTTGATACAATGGGGATATGCATACGACTTGCCAGTTTTCCCGAGTTTTCCAGATGCCGCGCGTGCTTGCGTGGGAGGTGACGCGGCGGTGTCCGCTGAAATGCCGCCACTGTCGCGCCGCCGCCGCCAACATCCCCTATGCGGACGAATTGACGACGGACGAATGTCGGCGCGTGATCGATTCGCTGGCGGGCGGCGGCACGTCCTTGATTATCTGGACGGGCGGGGAGCCGATGCTGCGTCCGGATCTCGAAGAACTCGTTCGCCATGCGACGGCGCGGAACATCCGCAGTGCGCTGGCGCCGTGTGGCCTCTATGTGACGACGGCGCGTCTACAGGCGCTCAAGGACGCGGGGGTGTCGGCCTGTTCATTTTCACTGGACGGTGTCGATGCAGAATCGCACGACGCTTTTCGCGGCGTGCCGGGTGCGTACGACCGGGTGCTCAACGCCATGTCCGTGGCGCGGGAAATCGGTCTTCCGTTCCAAATCAACGCGACGATTTCGACGCTCAATTTTGATCGACTGGACGACATCTATGCGAACGCCTTGTCGCTGGGCGCGACGCGCCTTGATGTCTTTTCCCTCGTGCCCGTCGGACGCGGGAAGGAGATTGACCGCTATGTGTTGTCCGATGACCAGACGCGCGAATTGATTGCCTGGTCGAAGTCGCACACTTGCAAACTGACGTGCTGCCCGATGGCGGGCACGTGCCGGGGCGGGTATGGCTTCGCGTTTCTGTCGCACATCGGTGTTCTCCAAACGTGCGGATTCGTGGAAGACCCGTGTGGCAACGTTCGCGACTTCGGATGCGATTTCCGCGCCCTCTGCGCCGCCGCCGTCAATCCGCTTGCATTGCGTGGGACGTGCCGCGATCGCCGTCGGCTGGAAGCATGAGCGACGGGCGGTGTCGGGCGGGACGAGTTGTGGTAGAATATCGAACACGAAAGTCGATTGACGAATCGGAGAAAACTGGAGAGTAGCATGACGCGATTGGAACAGGCGTTGCAATATGCAACGGACACGAAGGCGTGTACGATTGGCGAACACGTGCTGGGGACGATCCCCGGATACATCAAGGATTATTTTCCAGGCGCGGCGCGGACGCTGATTGTCGCCGATCCGCGCACATGGGCGGCGGCGGGCTGGGCCGTTGATGCGTTGTTGAAGGACGCGGGGTTTGCCGTGTCCCATTACATCCTTGAACCGGACGGCCGAACGTTCCACGCGGACTACCACTACGTTGAGGAAGTCCGTGCCGTGTTGCAGGCCGAAATCGCGAAGGGGACACCGGGCGATCTCGTGCCCGTGGCGGTTGGCAGCGGCGTTGTCAACGACTTGACGAAACTGGCGAGCGGCGAACTCGGCATTCCGTATCTCGTCTGTGCGACGGCGGCGTCCGTGGATGGCTATTCGAGTTTCGGCGCGTCGATCCGTTCGCCCCAAGGCGCGAAGCAGACGTATCCCTGCCCCGCCCCCCGCGCGATCGTGGCGGATCTGGATGTGATGCGGACGGCGCCGAAGTGGATGGCGGCAAGCGGTTTCGCCGATCTCCTCGCGAAAGTGCCGGCGGGGGCGGACTGGATTCTTGCCTATGAACTGCAGGCCTCGCCGTGGCACGCCCGCGCGTGGGAGACGGTGCAGGGCGGTTTGCCCGACGCGCTGTCCAATCCGGAGGGCGTCGCGGCGATGGAAACGGTGCCGCTCACGAAGTTCGTGGAAGGTCTGATGCTCGGCGGCTTCGCAATGCAGGACATGCAGAGTTCGCGACCGGCCTCTGGCGCGGAACACATGTTCAGCCACATTCTTGAAATGCGCAACCACACCTACAAGGGCGACATCGTGCCGCACGGCATCCAGGTGGGCGTCTACACGCATTTCATGGCTCGGTTCTACGAGCAGATTCTCGCGTTCGACTACACGCGCCTCGACGTTGAGGCCTGCGTGGCCGCCTGGCCGGACTGGCCGACGGAAGAAGCGACGGCTCGCCGTCTGTTTGCGGGCACGCCGTTCCCCGACGTCGGCGTGACGACGACGAAAGCGAAGTATCTCGACAAGGATGGTCTGCGCGATCAACTTACAATCGCCCGGACGCGCTGGCCCGAAATCAAGGCTCGTCTGGCGAAACAACTGCTGCCCGCCCGCGAAATCGAACGCCGCCTCAAAGTCGTCGGCGCTCCGACGACCCCGGAAGAGATCGGCACGACGGCGGCGGATTCGCTGGCGAACGTGAACGTGGCCGCGCATATGCGCGACCGCTATAACGCGCTCGATTTTACCTACCGGACGGGACAGATGATGCCCTTCGCCCGGGCGGCATTCGGACTTTGAATTTGAAAGGATGATCTGACATGAAAAAGACACTCTGCCTCATGTTGCTGGCGGCGGCCTCTTTCGTGGGTGCCGCGCCTCTCGTCTGCACGTTCGATAAATGGAATGTTAACCCGCTGGCCTGGTCGTGCGATGCGGCGACTGGGACGCTCGTTGCCGGCCCGCTGGGTTCGAAAGCCGTCTACACCCCCGCCGAACGCAGTGCCTGTCTGCACGTCGCCGCGCGTGTCACGCCCACGTCCGCCGGGACGAACGGCTGGGCCGTGTTGGGCGTTGCGTTTGTCGATGACGACCGCAACTACTGGCACGTCGCGTTTGTCAAGGGACCGCCGGAACAGGGGGCGCACCACTATTTTGAACTCTGTGAAATGCGGAACGGACGGTGGATCGCCCAGACCGAGGATCGGCTCGTCGTCACGCGGGATCGCACGGCGGGAACGTGGGTGTTTGGTACGGCCTACGACGTGTCGCTCGACGTGGACGCCGCCGGTATTGTCGGCACGGTCAAGGATGCGAAATCGGGCAAGGTCGTGTTTGAGCGTGGCTACGCCTGGCCTCGGCCGGAGGCGGACGGAAGCGTCCGCGCCGTGACGGCCGGCCGCCCCGCCCTAAACGCAAACGGCGGTTTCTGTGGGACGTTCACGGCGTTGGAGGCCACGTGGTCCGAGCCGCGTCCCGCCGCTGCTGCGACTCAGATCGTTCCCTACGCAAGCGACAGTTTCGTGCCGAACATCGTGGACAAGGCGACGGGGTTCTTCCGTGTTGTGAAGCGCGATGATGGCCGGTGGTGGACAATCGATCCGTTGGGGCGCGGCGTCGTCCTGCTCGGCATCGATCATGTAACCTACTGGGGGCATGGCAGCGAACGTACGAAACGCCGGCTTCACCTCGAACACAACAAGATTGAATTTCCGAACAAGAAGGATTGGGAGGCATCCGCGTTGAAACGCCTGAAGGCTTGGGGCTTCAACATGCTCGGTGCGGGCTGCGATCCCGCGCTCCAACGCCAGGGGCTGATTCACACGATTTTCCTTTCCATCGGCGATGGGCTCTGCTGGGAGGGATTGCCCGCTGAGTTTTTCATCTGTCCGAACGAACGTCGGCCCTGTTCCGCGTTTCCAAACGTCTTTCATCCGAAGTTCGCCGTCTGGGCGGACTATGTGGCGCGGCAGAAGTGTGCGCCGAACCGGAACGATCCCTGGCTCTTCGGCTACTTCATCGACAACGAACTCGCCTGGTGGGGACGCGGGGCGCAGGACACGGGATTGTTCGATGCGGTGTCCCGGTTGCCTGACACGCATTCCGCAAAAATCGCCCAGAAGAAATTTCTCGCCGAACGTGGCGTCGCGGCGGACGCCGTGTCCGCCGCCGTCAAACTCGACTTCCTGCGTCTCGCGGCGGACGTCTATTTCCGCGTCTCCAGCGAGGCCATCCGCCGCCACGACCCGAACCACCTCGTGATGGGCGCCCGCTTCGCGGGCATCGGTGGCGCCCACCCCGCTGTGTGGGAGGTGTCGGGCAAGTACTGCGACGTCGTCACGTTCAACTGCTACCCGTGGGCCGATCTCGACCGCAACGTGATGATGACGGAACGCGGCGGCACGGCGACGCGCATCGTCGATGCGTTTGCCAAGCAGTACGGCTACGTGAACCGCCCCATGCTGATCACGGAATGGAGTTTCCCCGCGCTTGATTCGGGCCTGCCTTGCACGGGCGGCGCGGGTCAGCGGTTCAGAACGCAGACGCTGCGGACGCGGGCGACGGAGCTTTTCGCGAAGACGATGCTCTCCTTGCCGTTCTTGCTGGGCTACGACTACTTCATGTGGGTCGACCAACCCGCCGCCGGCATGAGCGACGCTTTCCCCGAAGATTCAAACTACGGACTGATTACCGAACAGGGCGTCGCCTACCCCGAAATCACGACGATGTTCACGAAGCTCCACAAGCACGCGGAGACGTGGCGTCAGTCGCCGCCGCCCGCCGAACGGACGGACATTCCGCCGGCGACAGGTATCACGGCGGCGGCGTTTCAGGCGTCTCTCGCGCCCGCGAACGCGGCACAGCCGTGCACGGTTGAACGGACGGATGGGCGCTACGTCGTCCGCAACGCGGCGGGGCTTGAACTCGCCGGGCGTTTGGGCGGTCGCTACATGTTCGACTCGGTCAAACTCGCCGGGCGGACGTTGGGTTCCTATACGGGAATGTTGAACGATCAGAACGCCGCGGGTGGCTTCCGGTGGCATGACGCCCGGAAGGTGACGGCAATGGACGTCCGCGTGAAAAACGGCGCGGCCGTACTGACGGTGACGTCGGAGGGTGGCGTGGCGCCCGATGGCCTTTTCCGTCTGACGCATCGGATCACGGTCTTCCCCGACAAGCCGTGGTTTTTGTGCGATCTCGTCTCCGCGCAGAACGTCGGCACGAAGCCGATCGACGTGCGGGCGTTCTACTTCCGCCAGTATTCGCCGTTCGCGTTCGACAAGCAATCGAGTGCGCACAAGGCTGTGCCGAACCTCTGGAAGGCCCCGTTGCGTGATGCCTGGGTTTGTGCGTCGGATGGTACCTACTTTGGCGGTCTCACACAGGCCGCTACGGGCACGATGTTCGCCTACCAGTTGATGAACAACGGGTCGAGCCAGCACCCGGACGCGATGTTCACGCCCGTCGAGCCGCTCGTCCTTGCGCCCGGTGCCGTCTACGAACCGAAGGGGACGATGTGGATGTTGGCGCTCTGCGGTTTGGATGGCTACGCGGGATTCCAGGCGGCGACGGAAAAATGGGCGCAGTGAATCGTGGCAGCCGCATTGTTGTTTGACGTCCACGACCTCCGGGTCGTCTACCGCCGGCCGGGCGAACGCCCCGTGGAGGCCGTGCGTGGTGTGGATTTTGCACTCCACGCGGGCGAGACGCTCGGAATCGTGGGCGAGTCCGGCAGCGGCAAGTCCACAATTGCGAAGGCGCTCATGTTGCTGTTGCCGATTGCGGGTGGTACGGTGAAGTTCTGCGGACGCGATTTGGCGACTTTTTCCGCCGCCGAACGACGCGCGTACCGCCGCGACGTTCAGATGGTTTTTCAAGATGCCGTTGGATCGCTCAATCCGCGCATGACGATTCGTCAGGCGTTGACGGAAGTCTTGCGCGTGACGGGGACGTCTCGTTTTTCCATCGGCGAACTGTTGGAGCTCGTGGGCCTCTCGTCGGCCGTGCTGGATCAATATCCGCGCGAACTCTCTGGCGGACAGTGCCAGCGGGCATCGTTTGCGCGGGCGCTCGCGGCCGGGCCGAAAGCGCTCGTCGCGGACGAACCTGTTTCGGCGCTCGACGTTTCCGTTCAGGCGCGTATTCTGAATTTGTTGCGCGACCTACGCACCCGCCTCAATTTGGCCGTCATTCTGATTGCGCACGACCTCGCCGTCGTGCGCAACGTCTGCGACCGCGTGTGCGTCATGCACACCGGCCGGTTTGAGGATGCCGGGCCGGCGGAGGATGTTTTCGCCCATCCGACAAGCGCCTACACGCGAAATCTGCTTGCCGCCGTGCCCGATGTCGGACGCGAGCTTGCCCGCCGCGCCGCCCGATGAAACGTTTGTTCGACACCGTGTTCGTTCTCGTCGCGGCGCCGTGCTGGCTGCCGCTGTTGGTGGCCGTCGCGCTGGCCGTGTGGATGAGCGAGGGGCGTCCCATTTTCTTTTCCCAAATGCGGGCGGGATGGAAGGGGCGTCCGTTCCGTTTGCTGAAATTCCGCACGATGCGCGTGGGTGAAGAGGCGGATGCCGCGCGTCTGACGCGCCTGGGGCGTTTTCTGCGGAAGACGTCGTTGGATGAACTACCCGAACTTTTCCACGTGCTGGCGGGGACGATGGCGCTCGTCGGGCCGCGTCCGTTGCCTGTGCGCTACCTGCCGCGCTACTCGTCTGAGCAGATGCGGCGGCACGACGTGCGGCCGGGATTGACGGGCTGGGCGCAGGTTCACGGTCGCAACGCGCTCACATGGGAGGAAAAGTTCGCGTTCGACGTCTGGTATGTCGACCATCGGTCGTTCGTGCTGGATATGCGAATCCTCTTCATGACTGTTGCCACGGTTTTGGGCGCGGCGGGCGTGTCCGCGCCCGGCGCGGCGACGATGCCGGAATTCAATCCCGGCGAAAACGATCTTGCAGAAAGGTGACGTCAGATGAAACTGAAACAAATGATGAGACGTATGGTGTGCGGTGCGGTCTGTCTGTTCGCATTGTGCGGCGGCGCCGAGACGTTTACAATCGAGCGGAACGATCCGCGGCCGTTTCGCATCCACGGCAGCAAGGACGAGACGCCCGCGACGAAGGCGATGATGAAGGAACTCGCCGCCGAGATTCTGCGCGTGACGGGCGTCAAAGTGCCCGTTCTCGGCTACGCGCCGGCGTTCGCGGGCGATTTCTACATCTCCACGCAGCCCTGGGCGGCGAAGGGCGCCTGGTCGGTGGGCGTACGCAACGGCGTTGTCGGCGTCCACGGCGCGGACGTGAAGGCGACGGAGACCGCGTTGCGCTGGCTCATCGACACGCATCTCAAGCCCGTGCCCGCGTCGACCGGACGGCTGGAATGGAAGGATCTCCGCCAGACGCACGGCTCGCAGTGGGCGGACGTGCGCGAACGGACGCAGACCGCCGTACGTACGCAACGTGCGCGTGAAAACGCCCCGGAATGGGAAAACGAATGCGTCAACTACGTGAACGTGGAACCGTCCCGCGCCTACTCGTTTCCCCTCGCGTCCGTGGACGCGGCGTTGACGCCGGAACCGCCGGAGACGCCCTACGTCAAGTCGCTCAACGGCACGTGGCGCTACAACTGGGCCGGATCGCCCGCGCAGCGTCCGAAGGACTTTTTCAGGTCGGACTTCGACGATGCGGCGTGGTACGACATCGATGTGCCGAGTTGCGTGGAGATGAAGGGCTTCGGTGTGCCGCAGTACTCGAACATCAAGTACCCGCATCCGCATACGCCGCCGCGCCTTGACCCGAACTACAATCCCGTCTCCTCCTATCGGACGCGCTTCACCGTACCGGCGAACTGGGCGGGGCGGCCCGTCTTCCTTCGTTTCGAGGGCGTCTACAGCGCCTACTACGTGTGGGTGAACGGCGAAAAGGTCGGCTACAGCGAGGACAGCTGCACGGCGCACGAGTTCAACGTGTCCCGCTATCTGCGGCCGGGCGAGAACCTGCTGGCCGTGGAAGTCTATCGCTGGAGCGACGGGTCGTACCTGGAAGACCAGGACTACTTCCGCTATTCCGGCATCTACCGCAACGTGATGCTCTTCGCGCCGCCGCCAGTTGAAATCCGCGACTTCTTCTGGAAGCCGTCGTTCGCCGCCGACTTTTCGCGGGCGACGGTGGACGTGTCCATCGACCTGCGCCATCTCGGCGCGGGCGCATTGCCGCCCGTCGACGTCACGGCGACTGTCTACGACGCCGACTACAAGAAAGTGGCGGAGGCGGTGCGGACGGGGCTGACGGCGACGAACGCGGCGTTCGCGTTCGACTTCGCGCGGCCGCGTCTTTGGTCGGCCGAAGACCCCTACCTCTACACGCTCGTCCTGCGGGCGGTGAATCCCGCCGCGACGGGCGCACACGCGGTGGACGTGCGGTCGACGAAAGTCGGGTTCATGAAGACGGAACTCATGCCGAACGGCGCACTCCACGTGAACGGTCGCCCCGTGAAGTTCAAGGGCGTGAACCGTCACGACGCCTCGCCCGTGAACGGCCGCGCCGTCACTCGCGCGGAAATGCTGCGCGACGTCCTTTTGATGAAACAGTTCAACATCGACACGGTTCGCACGGCCCACTATCCGAACGATCCGTATTTCTACCACCTCTGCGAACGCTACGGCCTCTACGTCCAGGCGGAGGCGAACGTCGAATCGCACGGCATGGGCTACGGCGTGGACTGTCTCGCCTCGCCGCCGAGCTGGACGCAGGCGCACGTCGACCGCTGCCGCGACATGGTGCTCAACTGGCGCAACTCGCCGTGCATCTTCACGTGGAGCTGGGGCAACGAGGCCGGGCAGGGGCCGACGTTCGATATCGTTGACGCCGAATGCGCGAAACTCGACGGCACGCGCCCGCAGGTCTACCGTCAGGATTGCGAACGCTTCGCCGTGGACGGGCCGGGCTATCCGTCGATTGCCGAAGTGAAGGGGCGCGGGCTGCGCGCGAAGTGCAGTTTCTTCTTCGAGTACGCGCACTGCATGGGCAACGCGCTCGGCAACTACAAGGAGTACTGGGATGCGTTCTACGCCGCGCCGTCGCTGACGGGCGGCTGTATCTGGGACTGGGTCGACCAGGCGGTTTGGAAAGAGACTGACCGCGTCGGCCCGGACGGGCGGCGCGAACGCTACCTCGCCTACGGCGGTGACCACGATGAACAGCCGCACGACGGCAACTTCTGCGCGAACGGCGTCATTGATGCGGAACGCCATGTCACGCCGAAGCTCGTCGAGGTCGGACACGTCCACCGCAATCTCGTCGTGACGCCGATGGCGGTCGCGCCCGTGCCCACGACGCCGAGCGGAACGATCGCGGCGACGCTTTGGAACCGGTTCGTCTTCACGCCGTCGGACAAATATGACGCCCGCTACACCCTGTTGGAGGACGGCGTGGAGATCGCGTCGGGTGCGTGGACGATGCCCGCCGTTCCGCCGCGGGCGAAACAGGCCGTCGCGCTGCCCGTGCCCGCGTTTACGGCGCGGCCGGGCGCGGAGTACGTCTATCGCGTGGCGTTCGCGTTGAAGGCCGATGAACTCTGGGCGAAGAAGGGGCATGTCGTCGCCCGCGACGAAATCCCCCTCGCGCTTTCCACGTCGGCCGTCGGCGGGGAGGCGGCGCGGCGTGTTCGGTCGTCGGCGAACGTGGCGGTGGCGCAGGACGCCGCCGGCGTGACCGTGTCGTCGTCCGCATTCAAGGCCGTGTTCAGCCGGCGGACGGGGACGCTTGCACATCTGTCGTATCGCGGGAAGACGGTACTGGCCGATTCGGCGGACGGAATCGTGCGCGGGCCGCGTCTCACCTGTGCGCGGGCGTTTACGGACAACGACCGCTGGTTGCGCGGCGCGTTCTACGCTTCGGGGCTCACGCAGTTGCGCTACCACGTGCGCGAACTCTCCGTCGCGTCGAACGTCGTCCATGCCGTCGTCGAGGTGAACGGCGCGAAGAGCGCGGGTTTCACGCACGTGGCGGACTACGTGTTTGCGGACGACGGGACGATGGAGATCCGCAATGCGGTGACGCCGTTCGGAAAGATGCCGCCCGCCCTGCCGCGCCTGGGGCTGTCGTGGATCCTGGACGCCTCGCTTGAGCATCTCGAATACTACGGACGCGGGCCGTACGAGAACTACGTCGACCGCTGCACGGGTTCGTTCCTCGGACGCTACGCGACGACGGTGACGGACGCCTACGTGGCGTATGCGCGGCCGCAGGACAACGGCTACCGGACGGACGTCCGCTGGGCGCGGCTGACGGATGCGTCGGGCGTCGGCATTCGTGTCTGCGCCTCCGTGCCGCTTTTCGCTCAGGCGCTCCACTATTCGTGGGAGGATCTGGAGTTCGCCCGCCATCGGGACGGACAGTCGCGGATCTGGTCGGGCAAGCCGCCGCGTCGGGAAGTCTGCCTCAACCTCGACGTCCGCCAGCTGGGCTTGGGCGGCGCGTCGTGCGGTCCGAAGCCGGAGGCCGAGTACATTTTTCCGATCCAGCGCGAATCGTGGACGGTCACCCTCTCGCCCGTCGGGAGCCGGTAATGCTGGGGGGAGTGGACAAGTTTTTTGGGAAATGTTAGAATCGTTCCCTCAAAGCAACAACGTGACGAAGGAGTAAACGAGCGTGACGAAAAGTATCAGTGGACTGATGTTGGCCGGGGCGGTCTGTTTCGGCTGTGTCGGGGTCGTTTCGGCGTTTGAATTTTCCAAGGCGGGATACTGGGCTGTGGAGGGATCGCCCCGCCGGGTCTCGTCCCTGAATGCGGACTGGTCGTTTTCGCTGGACGCCTTCAAGACGGCCAAGGCCGTGACGCTGCCGCACTGCATTGACGAGGGCGAAATCGGCTACGAGGCGTCGGGCGGCGTCAATCGCCAGCAGCCGGCCTGGTATCGTCGGACGTTCACGTGGCGGAAAGGGAGCGCGCGTCAGTTCCTCCATTTCGAAGCCATCATGGGCAAGAGCCGCGTGACGCTGAACGGGACGCAGGTGGCCGAGCATTTCGGCGGCTATCTGCCGATCCACGTGGACGTGACGGGCGTCTTGAAGGACGGCGTGAACAGCCTTGAGATCTGGTGCGACAATTCGGACGACCCCGACTTTCCGCCCGGCAAGCCGCAGCATGACCTTGATTTCACGTACTTCGGCGGCGTCTACCGCGACGCCTTTCTCGTTGAAACGGGCGACGCCTACGTGACGGACACGGACAAGGGCGGCGTCTACGTGACGTCGCATCTGGAGAAGGACGGCACGTGGACGGTTCGAGCCGACGCGACGCTGGGCGGCGACGTGGCCGGCGCGACGACGGAATTCCTCTACGACGGCCAGCCCGTCACGCCGCCGTTCAAGCCGGCGAATCCCGCGCTCTGGACACCGGAGACGCCGAATCTGCATTTGCTCACGGTGAACGTCCGCAAGGGCGGCCGCCTCGTCGATTCCGTGGGCGTGAAGTTCGGCATCCGCGACTTCACGCTCGACGCCACGGGGCTGACGCTCAACGGCAAGCCGTATCCGAAGAAGCTCATCGGCGTGAACCGCCACCAGGACTATCTGTTCATCGGCGGCGCGTTGCCGAATTCGCTCCACTGGCGCGACGTGAAGAAGTATCGCGACGCGGGCATGACCGTGTTCCGCAACGCGCACTACCCGCAGGATCCCGCGTTCATGGACGCCTGCGACGCGCTTGGGATGTTCGTGATCGTCAACACGCCCGGCTGGCAGTTCTGGGGGAAGAACCCCGTCTTCGAACAGCGGGTGTACGACGACATTCTCAAAATGGCGCGGCGCGACCGGTCGCGGGCGTGTCTGCTCATGTGGGAGCCGATTCTGAACGAGACGCACTTCCCCGGCTATTTCGTCACGAACGCCGTCGCCATTGTCAAGCGCGAGACGCGCGCGCCGAACTACTGCGCCTGCGATTCCATTTCGGCCGGATCGGGCATCTGCGACGTTACCTACGGGGCGCAGGTCGCGCCTGACAAGGCGACGTTCTGCCGCGAATGGGGCGACTTCCCGGACGACTGGAACGCGCAGAACTCCTCTTCCCGCGTAGCGCGCGAGTGGGGCGAGGGGCCGCAGGTCGCCCAGGCCTGGCACTACATCCACGAGACGTACTGGCCTAGCCTCACCACGGAACGTGCCGCGCCCGCCCACCACTTCGGCGGTACGCTCTGGCATGGTGCCGACCACGCGCGTGGCTACCATCCCGACAATTTCTTCGGCGGCATCCTTTCCTACGGCCGTCAGAAGAAGCTGTCCTACTATGCGTTCAAGGCGGCGTTGACGGACAAGCCGTTCGTCTACCTGGCCCACGAACTCGCGCCCTATTCGCCGGGCGACATGGTCGTCTACTCGAATTGCCCGTACACGGCCACGTGGCTGGGGCGTCCCTTCAAGCCGGGCGAGACGTCCTTCAAGTACTGCGAACTCCACAACCTCACGTACTACAACAAGGACAGGACGGCGGCCGGTCGGGCGAATTTCGTCGTCACGCTGCCCGATGGCACGGTGCAGACGAACACGCCCGCGAAGCGCTTCTCGCAGATTGTCATGGCGCTCGACACAGAGGGGCTGGCGCCCGTGGCGGACGGTTCCGATCTCGTGGCGGCGACGGCCACGCTTGCGGACTGGAAGGGGACGCCGAAGCGTTACTTGACGGAGATGGTGAAGTTCTCCGTGGAAGGCCCGGCGGAAATCGTCGGCGAGAACCCGCAGCAGACGCGCTGGGGCGAGGCGCTTGTCCTCATTCGTCCCAAGGCCGTGGAAAAGCCGCAGCCCATCACCGTGAAGGCGGAGCTTGTGCGAAAGGGCGTCCACGTCCAGCAGAAGGGGGCGATCACGTTCACGCCGGGCGCGGCGACGGCTGTGTCGGCGGCGTTTTCCGCCTCTGATTCCGGTCTTCGCGCCGTCGAGCGGCAGCAGATGGACTTCAACGTGAAAAAATGAGGATGCGGATCGTCCGATTCCGCGTGTTGTGCGTCCGTGTGTGCTTTTCACGCGGACGTCTTCACGCAGGGGGCATTTTTTGGTAGAATATTATCCGCTTTTGAAATGATATTCCCAACGAGGAGTTGACAACAGGATGAATACGGTTTTGATTGGATCGCAATGGGGCGATGAAGGCAAGGGCAAGATCATCGATGTGTTGACCGACAAGGCCGACTACGTGGTTCGCTACCAAGGCGGCTCCAACGCGGGGCATACCGTGATTGCCGAAGGTCGGAAGCGCGTCCTCCGGCTGATTCCGTCCGGCATTCTCCATGAAGGTAAGGTGTGCGTCATCGGCAACGGCGTCGTGATGAACCCGCTCGACCTCATCGAGGAGATCGAGACGATGCGTTTGACGGGCATTGAGCCGAAGGGGCGTTTGTTCATTTCCACGCGCACTCAGATGGTAATGCTCTATCACCGTGCGTTGGACAAGGCCGAAGAGGCGGCGCGGCCGAAAGGACGTAAAATCGGTACGACGGGGCGTGGTATCGGGCCGGCCTACGCCGCGAAGGTTTCCCGCACGGGACTGCGGTGCGGCGATATGTTGACGGACACGTTCCTCGACAAGGTTCGCGAGCAGGTCGAAGAAACGAACCGCATTCTGCGGATGCTCAAAGCCGAGCGTGTGGACGAAGGCGATCAGATCGACGTTCCGGGCTGCACGGTTCGCGACTACCAGATGAATGCCGATGAAATCGTCGCCATTTACAAGGACGCCCAGGCGAAACTCGCCCCCTACATCCGCGACACGGTGCCGATGCTCCATGCCGCCAAGGCGGCGGGCAAGTCCATCTTGATGGAAGGCGCTCAGGGGACGATGTTGGACATCGACTTCGGGACCTATCCGTTCGTCACGTCCTCCAACCCGACCTCCGGCGGCGCCTGCATCGGCACGGGGTTGTCCCCGCGCGACATCGATTGCGTCGTCGGCGTGGTCAAGGCCTACACGACGCGCGTCGGCGAGGGGCCGTTCCCGACGGAACTCTACAACGCGATCGACAAGCAGGACGCCGACGGCAAGACGATGGCCGAACGCGGACACGAATTTGGCGCCGTCACGAAGCGGCCGCGCCGCACGGGCTGGTACGACGCTGTCATCGCCCGCTACGCGCAGCAGATCAACGGCATCGACTACTGGGCGTTGACGAAGCTCGATGTGATGGACGTCTTTCCGAAAATCAAGATTTGCGTGGCCTACGAACTGGACGGCCAGCGGATTGATTTCATGCCGGCCTCGGCCGACGCGCTCTCGCGCGTGAAGCCCATCTACGAGGAAATGGACGGCTGGATGACGTCGACGTCCAACATTACGCGTTTGGAAGATCTGCCGCCGAAGGCGCGGGCCTATGTGGACCGGCTGATTGAATTGTCGGGCGGCAAGCTCGGCATCCTCTCCATTGGCCCGGCGCGTGAATCCACGCTCCGTATCGCCCTCTAATCGTCCGCTTTTTCGTTCTCGCATGAACAAAGTCGTCAAAAGAACCGTCACGGGCATCAGCGTCGGCGCGGGTGTCATTGCGCTCTTCCTCTTTGCACCGCTGAAGACGCTGCCGCCCGTGCTACTCGTTCTTTCGACGCTTGTCCAGCTTGAGTTCTACCAAATGGCGAAAGCCTACAAGCCCGTCACGGGGTTGGGGTTGCTCATGGGCGCGGCGTGGCTGGGGGCCGTGGCCGCGTTTCCGGCCGGGGCGAGCGCGGCGCGTCTGCTGTCGTGTCTGCCTGTTGCGGGCGTCGGTGCGACGTTTCTGTTGTCGCTTGTCGTCCTGTTTCGCGCTCGCTACGAGCGGCCCATTGGTTCGTTGGCCGTGACGCTGGCCGGGTTCTTCTACGTGCCGTTTCTGTTGTCCTTCTTCCTGCGCGTCGTCCAGATTGGTGCGCCGGAAGGGTTGTTTGCCATGCCAGCGTCGCGGGCGGGGTTGTATACGCTGCTTTGCCTGATCGCCGTGGCGAAGTTCTCCGATACGGGTGGGTTCGCATTCGGGCTTTCTTTCGGCCGCCACAAAATGTGTCCGACGATTTCGCCAAACAAGTCCTGGGAGGGGTTGTTTGGGTCGATGGTTTTCGCGGCCGCGACGGCGTGTGTGTTCCTCGCGCTGGCGCGTCATTTCGGCTGGGCCGCCACGATTCCGCTTTGGGGGCGCGTGTCCTACATCGAGGCCGTCTGTGGCGGCGCGGCGCTTGCACTGGTGGCCACGGGTTGCGACTTGATTGAATCGCGCTTCAAACGCGAATGCGGTGTCAAGGATTCGGCCACGTTCATGCCCGCCGGCATGGGCGGCTTTTTGGACATGTTCGATTCCATCCTCTTCATCCCCGCGCTCGTCTACCCGTTCCTCGTCGCGCACGGCTGATTTTCGCCGTGGCGTCCACCTCCCTCGCGTTCACGTGCGTACACCTGTTCGCGTTCAGGCGCGGGGACGCTTGGGCGGCTGGTGAATCCAGCGCTTGTTGTACCAGTACCACTGTTCGGGCGTTTTCTGAATGGCGTCGTCGAGTAGACGCATCGCCTCGCGGGTCAGACGGCAGGCCTCGGCGCGTCGGTCGGACGCATCGGGGTTGGGACGCAGGGTGGCCAGATGGTCGAACGTGTGGCGGCCCTTTTCACGCCGCATGATGGCGACGACGATAGGTGCGCCGGCCGCCACGGCGAAGAGCGCCCCGCCGTGCGAGACATTGGCCGTGCCGTTGAGGAAGGGGAGTTCGACGTCGAGGTTTGGGACGCGGAGATCGGGCAGGATCGCGAATCCGCGTCCGTCCTTGAGGCGCGAAAGGATGTCATGTCGCAGGGACGGGCTGCCGCGTTCCATCACGTCGATGCTGCCGTACTGGCGTTTCATCCAGGCGTCGACGTAGGGATTCCGCTGACGCGCCGCGACGGCCGAAAGGGGGAGGCCGTAGGCCGCCATTGCCCATGCCGCCATATACCAGTTGCCACAGTGCGGCACCATGATCACTGCGCCGTTGCCTTCGTCGAGCACGGCTTTCAGACGCGCGGCGTAGACGGCGATGTCCTGAACGTGCTGCGTGACCCAGCGTTTGGTGAAGCGCGGGGCGCGAATCATCTCCACGCCGTCCTGGAAGATGTTGGCGAGCGAGAACGTGGCGATACGCCGCACGTCGTCATCCGAAAGGTCGGGGAAGACGGTACGAATACGCCCGAACGTCCGTTCCCGCTTGAACCCGCACGCGACGAGCAGACGGGCAAGACCCCGCGCAAGGCCACAGGCGACGGTGTACGGCACGGCGTTCACGAGCGCACAGGTACTGCGCAACGCGGCGTATTCGATCCAGCAAACGGGCTTTGACTTCCGAGCCATGCCGTACCGTCACTTCGCCGTCGTGGACAAATGGCGTTGCAACCGCGCCCGCGCCTGGTTGACCGCGCCGCAGACGGCGCGGGACGTGATCGTCGCGGACGTGATGGCTTCGATGTCGCCGCCATCCTTCGCGACCTTCAAGTCGTGCCGCGCGGATTTCCCCTTGAATTGCCGCATGAATTCGGGTGCCGTCAGTTTCGTGCCCAGCCCCGGCGTCTCTGTCGCTTCGAGCTTCTGGTAGGTGACGATTGCGAAATCGGGCGTGAAGCCGACCATCAACTTGATGTCGCCACCGAAGCCATGCGGGTCGAGACCCGTGACGGCGTAGGCGACGACTTTTCCGTTCGCGTCGCGTCCGACGTAGAGGCCGTCCGCCACGGCGTCGACCGTCGCAACCGACGCGGGCAGGACGAGTTTGGCGGCGTTTTCGACGGCGCGCGCCTTTAGCGTGGCGATTTGCGTTTTTGTCACGTCATTGACCGTGGCGAGGATGGCCGCGCACACGGCGGAGATGATCGTCAGGGAGAGAATGGTTTGCAGCGTCTTGTTCATTTCGTTTTCCTGAAACCGAAGGGACGGGGCTGGGTCCAGCGGGAAATCAACGGCGTAAAGGCGTTCATGATCAGAATCGCGAACGAGACGCCTTCCGGGTAGGCGCCATTCGGCGCCGTGCGGATGCACATGGTGAGCAGACCGCACCCGCAACCGAACACCAGCTTGCCCGGCACGGTGGCGGGCGACGTCACGTAGTCCGTCGCCATGAAACAGGCGCCGAGCACCGCGCCGCCCGACAGGACATGGACGAGCGGCGGGACGCCGCCGTGGATGAGCGCGAACAGGTACATTGTGCCGAGAAACGCCACGGGGATGTGCCAGGTGATGACGCGGCGGACGAGCAGGTAGGCCGCGCCGACGAGCAGGGCCAACGCGCTCGTTTCACCCAGACAGCCGTTGACATTGCCGACGAAGAGGTCTTTGATCAAGGCGATCTGGTTCCAGTCGAATCCCGCCGCGCTCTTCTTGATGAGCGCGAGCGGCGTGGCGTGGGTCACAGCGTCGACGCCGCCCGCCGACACCATCCAGCCGGAGGCCGACCACGTTGTCATCGCGCCCGTGAAGGAAATGAGCATGAACGCGCGCGCGGCGAGGGCGGGGTTAAACGGATTGTAGCCGAGGCCGCCGAAAACCTGCTTGGCCACGCCAATGGCGAAGACCGAACCGACGACGGCCATCCAAAGTGGCAGATGCGGCGGCAGGTTCAGGGCCAGCAGGACGCCCGTGACGACGGCGGACAAATCGCCGATTGAATTGTCGCGCTTCATCGCCAAACGGCACACGGCCTCCGTGACCAGACACGTGGACACGCACGTGGCGACGAGGAAAAGGGCGTTGAGGCCGAAGAAATAGACACCGCAGGCCAACGCGGGCAGCAGCGCGAGCAAAACGTCCAACATGATGCCGCCGACGCCGCCTTTCGCGTGGGCGTGGGGCGAACTTGAAAGAAGGTATCTTTCGCCGGTTTGTTTGGGAAGCATGGTGGGAATCCTCGTTTATTTTTGCGGAGCGGCTTTGGCTTTCGCCGCCACGTCTGCCGCACGGATGGAGTTTTTGGCCCGGCGGCACAGATGCGTCAGACTGCGATAGGCCGGACAGACGAACGCGCAGGCACCGCATTCGATGCAGTTCATGACGCCGGCGCGGCGGGCCGCCGGCACGTCGTCCGCTTCAACAGCGCGGGAAATCACCGCCGGATTCAGACGCATGGGACAGGCACGGAGGCAGCGGCCGCAGTTGATACACGGCACGGCGCGGTACTGAAACACGCGGTCGTCCGTCAGGAACAGCAGCCCCGACGTCGTTTTCGTCGTGGCGACGTCGAGATGGGGTACGGCGAACCCCATCATCGTGCCACCGGAAATGACTTTGCGCACGTTCGGCTTTTCGCCGCCGCAGAACGCCACGAGATCCGCGTAGCGCGTGCCCACGGGGGCAAGGATGTTGCGCGGTTCGACGATGCCGTCGCCCGATACGGTCGTGACCCGTTCGATCAACGGTTGCCTGTCGGCCACGGCGGCGGCGAGGGCGGCCACCGTTCCGACGTTCTCGACGACGCAGCCGACGGCGATCGGGAGTTCGCCCGGCGGCACGAGCCGGCCCGTGACCGCGTAGATCTGGTGCTTTTCCGAACCCTGCGGATAGAGGACGGGCAGAACGACGATCGAGACGTCGCCGTCGATGTCCGCAAACGCCGCCTCCAACGCCGCGACCGCTTCGGGCTTGTTGGCCTCGACCGCGATGCGGACGGCGGGGCCGCCCAGGATCTTGCGCATGATTTCGACGCCCAGGCGAATGCGGTCCGCCTGTTCGACCATCACGCGGAAGTCGGCCGTCAGGTAGGGTTCGCACTCCGCGCCGTTGAGGATGAGGACGTCGCACGTCCGGCCCGGCGGCGGCGCAAGTTTGACGACGGTCGGAAATCCAGCACCGCCCATGCCGCAGATACCGGCGTCCGCCAGACGCGCCAGCAAGTCTTCACGAGAGGCCGTCCGCCAATCCATCGGGGGGAGGCGTACGGGCGGCGTGGCGGACGGATCGGCGTCCGTCTGGATCACAACGGCCGGCGCCCAGGCGCCCGACGGCCCCAGGCGCGATTCGACGGCCTTGACGACGCCCGCCGCCGGGGCGTGGACGCCGAGGGAGATGAAGCCGTTTCGTTCGCCGATAAGCTGCCCGGCCGCGACGTGGTCGCCCGGCTTGACCCGGCACGTTGCCGGTGCGCCGAGATGCTGGCTCATGGACACGACGAGCGTGGCGGGCAGGGGAAGTGCAACAATCGCCTTGTCGCGGGACAAGTCTTTTTGGCCGTCCGGATGGACGCCTCCGCGGAATTTGAAAGGAGCGTTGACGACGTTCATGTGCCAGCCTCGTAATGGGGATCTTCCTTGATGCATTTGCGCGGACACTTCTCCACAAGGATCGGATCGGTGGGCGGGTTTGCGTAGTTGATTTTGGCAAGGAAGCCGTCGAACGTGAAATGTCCGGTCTCCTTTCCGCCGGCTTGGCGTTCGCACAGATGGCAGCCCATGCAACCGACGCCGCAGACTTTCATGACGTCCGGCCCGCGCAACGGGTTGTTGCAGAGGACGTGGATTGTCGCGCGCACGGGGACGAGTTCGATCAGCTTGCGCGGGCAGGCGGCGACACACTTGCCACAACCGATGCAGAGCCGCTTGTCCACTTTCGCGAGGCCGTCCTCGATCGTGATGGCGTGTTTGGGGCAGACGTGGGCGCAGGCGCCGTAGCCGAGACAGCCGAAGCGGCAACCCTTGTCCCCACCCGCCGTAGCCGCCGCCGCCGCGCAGTCCACGAGACCGTTGTAGTCACCCACGCGGATGGCCTCGGTGCGCGAGCCGCAACACTTGACGAGTGCAACGCGCCGTTCCGTTTGTTCGGCCGCGACGCCGAGGATGCGCGCGATTTCGCGGTTGACGGCGTCGCCACCCGGCGCACAGGCGCCCGGCGCAGCCGTGCCCTCCACGAGCGCGCGGGCGTAGTCGCCACAACCGGCGAAGCCGCAACCGCCGCAGTTGGCGCCTGGCAGGGCGGCCGTGATGAGACCGATCCGGGGATCTTCCTGGACGGATAGATATTTGTCGGCAATGGCGAGAACAAGGGCGGCGGCCGCGCCCAGGCCCGCGACGACGAGCGTAGCGATGAGAATGGCGGACATGGTTTGAATCAGTACGGAAGTTTGACGAGACCGTTGAAGCCCATGAAGGCCAACGAGAGGAGGCCGCCCGTGACCAGCGCGAGCGCGACGCCACGGAAGCAGCGCGGCGGATCGGCGTGGGCCAGCTTTTCGCGGATGCCGGAAAAGAGGACGAGCGCGAAGCCGAAGCCAACGGCCGCCGCGAACGAGAAGAAGACCGATTCAAAGAACGGCGTGCCGTTCTTGCAGTTCAGTTCGGCGACGCCGAGGACGGCGCAGTTCGTGGTGATGAGCGGCAGGAAGATGCCCAGCGCGGCGTGAAGGGGCGGCATGAACCGCTTCATCGCGAGGTCGATGAACTGGACGAGCGCGGCGATGACGAGGATGAAGACGAGCGTGTGGATGTAGCCGAGGCCGAGCGGGGCGAGCAGGAAGTGATCCAGCAGCCATGTGGCCGCCGAGGCCAGGGTCATGACGAAGACAACGGCGCCGGACATGCCCAAAGCCGTATCAGTCTTCTTGGACACGCCCAAAAACGGACAACAGCCCAGAAACCGGTTCAACACGAAGTTGTTGACCAGCACCGCGCCGATAAGGATGATAAGATAACGCATAAACCCACAGTATATCATGAGTAGATGGATTAATCCATACTAACTTGATGTAACGAACAATTTGCTGACGTAAAAACTTCGTCTGCGAAAAGTCTAGACGAAATCTAATGCGTTTGCTAAACTCGTTGCCAACTCATCAAGGCGAAAATGAATTAGTCAGAAGGAACGAAACATGGTAACGGCAATCATTGTTGCAGCAGGCAAAAGCGAGCGGATGGGCGCGGGGGTCGACAAGGTATTCTTGGCGTTGGGAACCAAGCCTGTGGTGGCGTGGTCGTTGTTGGCGTTCGAGCGGTGCATGGATGTCGATCAGATCATTCTGGTTGTCCGCAAGGAACAGCTGACGGCGGCGAAAGCGCTTGCGCGGATGTTCGGCATTTCAAAGTTGCGGACGGTCGTACCCGGCGGCACGAAGCGTCAGGATTCGGTGATGAACGGCCTCAAGGAGGTCGACGCCGATACGCGCATTGTCGTCATTCACGACGGGGCGCGTCCCTGTGTTGCGCCCGAGACGATTTCCGAGACGGTCAAAATGGCTCGCCGGTCGGGCGCGGTCGTGGTTGGCAGCCGGATTTGGGACACGGTCAAGTACGTCGAAAAGGGAACTACGGTCACGCGCACGGAGAACCGTGCGAAGTTGTGGGCGGTGCAGACGCCTCAGGCGTTTTCCGCGACGCTCATTCGTCGTGCCTACGAGGCGGTTGTCAAGGCGGGTGCGGAAGTGACGGACGATGCGTCGGCCGTCGAAATGCTGGGTGAACCCGTTAAGATCTATGAGAGCGAAGCCCCGAATATTAAAATCACAACGGGGCAGGCGGATTTGCAAGTCGCCACGGCGATTATGTTGAAACGGTAATGAATCGCGTCTACGCCATATTGGGCGACATCCACGCCAACATCGATGCGCTGAACGTCGTGCTGGACGACGCGCGGGCGCTCGGTGCCACGCATTTCGTCTCGGTGGGCGACGTCGTGGGCTACAACGCCGCGCCCGCCGAATGCATCCGCGTTGTCCGCGACGAATTGAAATGTCCGACCGTGCGGGGCAACCACGACCATTACGTTTCTTATCTGGACACGGATTTGTCGGACTTCCATCCCTCGGCGGCGCAGGTTGTGGCGTGGACGCGCGACCAGCTTTCGCCGGAGGACATTACGTGGTTGCACGATTTGCCGTTGAAGCGTCCGGTGATGGGTTTCACGCTCGTCCACGCGACGTTGGATATGCCTGATCGGTGGGGCTATGTGTTCGACGTTCAGCAGGCCGCCGCCAACCTCAGCTATCAGAGCACGGCGATTTGTTTCCACGGTCACACGCACGTGCCGATCATTTATTCGGCATCCAATGGCGGTGTCGTTCACTACGAGCCGTGCGATTTCACGGTCGAGGTCGGCCAACGCCTGTTCATCAACGTGGGATCTGTCGGCCAGCCCCGCGACGGCGATCCACGTGCGTCCTACGTTTTGTACGATATGGCGTCGCGCCAGATTCGCTTCCGCCGTTTGGCGTACGACGTCGCGGCGGCTCAGGCCCGCATCCGCGCGGCCGGTTTGCCGGAACGCTGCGCGGCGCGATTGGAAGTCGGACGATGAGATGCGGGGCGTTTTTAGTTTGTGGGAGTCTTTTAGGTTTCGCGGGATGCATGACGTCGCCGCCGCCGGTGCGGTCGTGGACGATTGAGCCGAACGGCCCGGTCGCTGCCGCTGCCGTTGAAGGACGCGCACCCGCGTTTCCGACGACGCGCCTGGGGACGGTGGTTGTCGATGCGCCGTTCGATCGTCCGGCGATGGCCGTGCGCCGCGCGGACGGGACGCTTGCGTTCGATGCGCGGAATGAATTTGCTGCCGCGCCGGCCGCTCTGTTGCGAGCGCCCGTCAAGGCCCAGTTGTCCGCCGACGGCCGTTTCGGCCATGTCGTCGGCAACACGAGCCTCGCGGGGACGGATGCCGCCGTGGAGACGACGGTTACGGATTTGTCGTTGGATTGTCGCGAAGCGGGGCGGCGGACAGCGCGTGTGGCGGTGAACCTTGATGTCATCAAGACCGGGCGCGGCCCGCGCCGAGTGGAACTTTCCGGTTCCGGTACGGGCACGGCGGACGCGGCGGCGGGCGATTATGGCGAAGCGTTTTCCACTGCGTTCGACGCGGCGTTCAAAGATGCGCTTAAATCGTTGAAATGAGATGGGGCGGGGGTACAGGAATCAAGACGTTTTACGAAGACAAGGAATCGAATGAACATGGCCAAACTCAAAATCTTTTGGATGGCGGCGTGCCTCTGCGCGGCCGTTGTTGGAGCTGAAACGAAGACGGTGACGCGCGACGAATTTCAGATTCGCGATCCTTTCGTCCTGCCGGACAACGGCACGTACTACTTGTATGAATCGAAACCCTGGTCGGGCGGGAAGGGCGTGTTCGTGCGGACGTCGAAAGACCTGGCACATTGGACGGAACGCCAGCCGGCGATGTCGTTGCCGGCGGATACGAAGTGTTCGGCCGTCTGGGCGCCGGAAGTCCACAAATACAACGGTGCCTACTGGCTCTTCACGACGCTGACGTTCCCGGCGGACGCCGCAAAGCCCATTCGGTCGATGTGCGAGCAGGGCTTTTCGGGCGGTGCGTTGCAGCCGCGCGGCGTTTGGGTCTTCAAGAGCGACCGCCCGACGGGACCGTTCAAGCCGGTCAAGAACGGCTCGGTCACGCCGGCGGACTGGATGTGTCTGGATGGAACGCTCTGGGTGGAAGACGGTATTCCGTGGATGGTGTTTTGCCACGAATGGTGCCAGACGGGCAACGGCCGCATGATGGCCGCGCCGATGACGAAAGACTTGTCGTCCTTCACGTCCGAACCCGTCCAGCTCTTCAAGGCGGCGGACGCGCCGGATGCCGGCCATGTGACGGACGGCCCGTTCCTCTACACGCAGAAGGGCATGGGGCTGCGCATGATCTGGAGCAATTTCCTCAAGGGCAGCGGCTATTGTGTGTTGCAGTGCCAGTCGGCGAGCGGGAAAATTGTGGGGCCGTGGATCAAGCAGAAGACGCTCTACAAGCGCGATGGCGGCCATGGGATGCTCTTTCGGACGTTTGACGGACAGTTGTTGCTTTCGCTTCATCAGCCGAACAAATCGCCGGACGAACGGATGAAACTCTTCTCCGTCGAAACCCGTCCCGTTCCGGCCACGACGACGAGCCAGCCGCGTGAATACGAGTTGCAGGTGACGGGCGCGTTCGGCGTCGACCCCTCGTCCGCCGCGCCGGCGAAGAAGTAAGGCGGCATGAAGAAAATCATCTATCTGCACGGTTTCGCCTCGTCGGGGGCGAGTGGCACGGTTGATTTGCTGCGGCACGAATTCTGGGGGAAAGACCCGTCCCGGCGCGTCGTGGTGGATGCGCCGGACATTCCCGTCGATCCGTTGGAGGCGTTGCCGATGCTCAAGGCACTTGTCGCACGGGAGCAGCCCGCGCTGATCGTCGGCACGTCGTTGGGCGGGTTCTACGCCCAGCAGTTGCGTGGCTTTGAGCGCATTTGCGTGAATCCGGCCTTCGAGATGTCAAAACTCTACTCGCTGCTGCACGTTGGCAAGTACAAATGGTTGAACGAGCGTAAGGACGGGGCGCTCGAATTTCACGTCACGAAAAACACGATCGCCCACTTCCGGGAGGTCGAGAACCATCAGTTCGACGGGATTGACGAATTCGATCAACTCCTCTGCCACGGACTGTTTGGCGATGCGGACGAGATTTCAGCGGTGGCGCGGCCGCTTTTCGAGCGGCACTATCCCGGCCAGTCGCAGATGTTTCCCGGCGGTCATCGTCTGAACGACGACATTGCGAAGCACACATTGCTTCCTTTCATTCGTAGTCTGAACGTCCTTTGAGGGTGGACGTTTTCGTCCTCTTTGTGTGATCGGATTGACAAAGAAAAAAAAATACTATAATGGCTTTCGTAGACTTTTTTGGATTGTTTGACGGTTGCGCTAACTGAATCCTGACGGATTCCTGATTCGTCCTTCATTCTGATATGCGAAACTATCGACGCATCCGAAAAAGAGGATGCAGATTCCTTCAACAGGAGTGAAAAGATGAAGAGACGAAAGCCGTTGTCGTTCTTTACAGGAGAACGTCCCCGTTCGATTCGGGCGGGCGTTTTGGCCGTCGGGCTGCTGGCGGGCGCGTC
>CAYZYQ010000032.1:0-27141 GCA_964482645.1 uncultured Lentisphaeraceae bacterium
TTCAGCTTCTCGTAGTCCGTCTTGATGTTGACGTCCACCATGTTCTCCGGCGGCTGGCCGTCGTCCACGAGCGCCTTCAGGTAGTAGAGCGCCATGTCGCTGTTGAACACGCACTCCTTCCCGATCTGCGCCGTCGAGAAGCAGTAGCCGTCGTACCACGGCTTGATGGACTTCACGATTTCGGCCGGGTCGCCGTCCGTGAAGCCGCCCGTCCCCTTGAAGTCCGCGTACATCTTCACGACCTCGGCCTCGGAGAAGCCCGCCATCGCGTTGAACGCGGGGAGCTGCGTGAGGTTGGCGGCGATGTTGAACCCGCTCGTGAGGTCGTCCATCGTTACGGGCGAGACGCCCGTCATGAAGATCCGCGAACAACCCTCCTTGAACTTCTTGAACCAGTTGCGGTAGAAGCCCGCCCCGTGCGTGACGGCGCGGTAGTCCGCGTTCGCCTCGTCGCGGAGCATCGCGTTCGTGAAGTTGTCGTACTCGTCGATGATCAGGTAAATCTCACGCCCCAGAAGCCGTGCACGCGTGACGATTTCGTTGAACTTCTCCGCGGCGCTCCAGTCTGCCAACTTGTCCACCAAATCCTCCCCGTAGATGGATCCGTACGCAAGGAGGAAACCGTTGAGCCGGATGGAAAGGTAGCGTTCAAAGTTTTCCTCCAGCGTCGCCCCAAGGATGCCGCCGACGAGCGAGAAGTCGAGCGACAGCACATGGTACTTGTTCGCGTTCTCCGTCGGATTCTCGCCGATGTCGAGGCCGCCGAAGAGTTTCTTGAAGTTCGCCTTCTCGCGGGCGTCGTAGTAGCAGCGCAGCGTTTCGACGAAGAGGGACTTGCCCATGCGGCGCGGGCGCACGAAGAAGACGAAGCTGTCGCGCGCCTCCATTTTGCGGATGAAGGCCGTCTTGTCGACGTAGTAGTAGCCCTCTTCGCGGATGCGCTTGAAGTCCTTGATGCCGTAGGGAATCTTGAGTTTCTTCGCCATGTCCGCCATTCTATCATCCCATCCCATCCGCGTCAACAAAGTACCCTGTCTGAGGAACATTCGCGGTTTCCATAAAAGACAACCCTACGATCCGGAGATCGAGGGGGCGAGGCGGCGGCAGAGGCGCGACGCCACCCAGACCGCCAACGCAGCCGCGACGAACTCCATGCGCGGCACGACGAGCATAAAGCCGATTTGCAGATAGAGCAACACCCCGATGGTCAAACCGACGGCTCGACGCCGCGTCCCCGCATCATGCGGTCGCGCGAGCGGACTGACGGCCACGCACCAATTCAAATAGGCGAACAACGCCCCCACAAGGGGCAGAAACGGCGACTGGGGCGGCGTCAAAAAGAAACACGCGCCGCAGGGCACGAACGCTGCCAACCCCCAGATGAAACGGACACGCCCCAACCCCGCCGACGCACGATCTTCCCCTTCTGAAAGTTTCGTCACCGCCGCGATATAGGCCGTCCACCCCAAAACGAGAAAGGCCAACGCTCCCGAACATTCCGCATGGACGGCACACGCGCCCGCCGCCACGCTCAGACCCCGGCACAATCCCATCAACCACTTGCTCTTCAACCGATTGTAGAGCCACACGACGGCGACGAGACTACCGGCCGCCCCCCACCAGGCACGGCCCAACGCGAACGCCCAGCCTAGCCCCACGACGGCCAACAACAGACACGCACGGACGATTTTCGCCGCCCGCAGGGAAATCCCCCCCGCCGGAATCGGACGTTCCGCACCGTCCGTGTTCGCGCCAACCACATCGTTGTCCGCAAGGCCGAACAAATAAATCGCCAACGCCACGACACCCGCCGCCACGCCTTGAAAAAGCCGCTCTTCGGCAAACGGCAACGCGAACGCCGCACCGACCCAGGCATCACCGGGCGCAGTTGGCAGATTCGGCAGTCGAAAAAATTTCAGCCACGGCCGCAACGTCATCCGCACACGCCTCCGTGCGTCAGCCAATCGTCCATCCGTAACGGCATTCGGGCTTCAACAATGCATTAGCGGCGTCCGAATTGGTGAAACGCCCTTCCGCGGCATTCCAGCAGAGACGCCCGTCGACGCGCTGGGCGATACAACCCAGCAACACCGCTTCGGTCAGCGGCACGGAATGATCCCAATGCGAGAACGGACGCGCCCCGCCACGCACCGCTTCGGCAAATTCCCAGTGGTGGTTCTTGACACGCGGCAGCGTTTGCGGAAGATTCCGCGTCGCCGCATGATCATGGTGGCGCACGAACTTCGCGTCACCCGTCATCAGAATCTGGCCGTTCCACCAAACGCCGCGTTCGCCGCGAATCAGCGTCCCGCCCATCTGCGCCACCTTGCCGTCCGTCAGACGGCGGCACGTTTCGGCATCCGGCCCCGTTTTACCGTCGTACCAGAACACATCGATCGGCTGCGCCTGTTTCCCGCTCGTCGCGGTCAACTTCACCGTCGTCGCCGCCGGATACGTCTCGGCAAATTTTGGCGTCGACGTGATCGTCTCCACCGACAGCGTGTCGCGCAAATCCAGCCCGCGCCAAAAGAAACTCATCGCATGACAGGCGATATCGCCCATCGCGCCCGTGCCGAAATCGAACCACCCGCGCCACTTGAACGCATGGTAGACGTTCTTTTTGAATGGACGCTTCGGCGCAACGCCCAACCAAAGATTCCAGTCCAGCGCGTCCGGCACAACGTCGCTGCCCTCAGGCCGCTCAAGTCCCTGCGGCCAAATCGGCCGGTCGGTTGTGACATGGATTTCGCGAATCTCGCCCAGCACGCCGCTCTGAAGAATCTCGATATTGCGACGCTGCCCGTCCGTGCCGTTCCCGTTGTTCCCCATCTGCGTCATCACGCCACAGGCTTTCGCCACATCGCGGAAACGTTCGGCCTCCCACCATGTCCGCACGAGCGGCTTCTCCACGTAGACGTGGCATCCCTGCTCCATCGCGGCAATCGCGCAAATGCCATGCATATGGTCGGGCGTGGAGACAACCACGGCGTCCAAATCCTTCTCGCGTTCCAGCAACTGCCGCCAGTCCTGATAGCAATGGACTTTCGGGAAACGTTCAGTCACTTTCCGAGCCGCAGCGACCAGACGGTTCTTGTCCACGTCACAGAGCGCGACAATTTGTTCGCCGAGATTGTAGAACTCGTTGAGGTTCGCGCCGCCGCGTCCACCCACGCCGATGAACGCCATGCGAATCGGCGTGTCCACCGGACGCAATTTCGCCTTGCGCGCGATGGGAACGGCGGCGGGGACATAGATGCGCCCCGTCGCCGAAGGGGCGGACAGACAGCCCGTACAAACGGCCCCTGTTGCCAGGAAACCCGCCTCAAGAAAGTTTCGTCTTGAAATCCGCATCGTCTGTCCGCCCAATTGAAACATGAACAATGTTTACTTCGTCGTCCAATACGGCGCGTTGGACGGTGCCGCCAAATAGCCCGCGCACGTGTCGCAGCACTTGCAGAGCGTCATCTGGAAACCGGCCATTTCCTGCACCGTGAGAAATTCCGTGCACTTGCCCGGCAGAACGGAAATGCCCGCGCCTTCGAGAACTTTCTTGGCCGCGCGATAGACGATGAGCATTTCCATCAGCGTCGTCGCGCCCGACCCGTTGACCACGAGGAACGCCTTGTCGCCCGCCTTCACGCCCGTCGCCTCCATGAGCGACTTGACCATGAGCGCGGCCGTCTCGTCGGCCGTCTTGACCGGCATCACGCCACCACCGCCTTCGCCGTGCTGACCCATGCCCACTTCCATCTTGTCCTCGTCGATCGCGCCGATCTCCTGACCGTTCTGCGGATGCGTCGCCACCTTGAGCGCCACGGAGAGCGTCGCGATGCCCTGATTGAAGCAGTCGGCGATTTTCGCAATCTCGTCGAGCGACTTGCCGGCTTCGGCCGCCGCGCCGACGACCTTGATCAGCGGAATGCAGCCGCCGAGGCCGCGCTTGTCGTCTTCCGGCGTGTGAGGCCCCTGCGCAATGTCGTCGTGCACAACGACTTCCTTCACGAGGATGCCGGCTTTCGCCGCCTTGCGCAACGCCTTGTTCGCGCTCATGCGGTCGCCGTTGTGGTTGAGCGTGACGAGCAGGATGCCCGCCGGACGCTGCAGAAGTTCAAGCGCCTCGAAGACCTTTTCGCCGCCAGGGGCGGCAAAGATGTCGCCCGCAACGGCCGCGTCGAGCATCCCCTCGCCGACGAACCCTTCCAGTGCCGGTTCATGACCCGTACCGCCGAGCGTCACGATCGCAACCTTGTCCGCCGGCTTCGGCTGCGCGCGCACAACGATTTTCTCGTTCTTGAGCGCGAGCTGGTTCGAATAGCACTGCACGAGACCGTCGAGCAGTTCGGCCGTCAGATTCGCCGGATCGTTGATAAACTTTTTCATTGCCATGGGAAAACGCCTTTCTGTGTGGAGGAACGGACGATTACGCCTGGAAGAACTCGACCTGCGGTCCGTTGTTCGGGTAGCCCACGTAGGCGATTGCGCACGTACCGCCCAACGAATACTTCGGCAGCAGCACGACAGCGCCCTCGGCCACGGCCTCTTTCACCGCCGCGTCGACGTCATCCACCTTGTAGGCCACGTGCGGGTCGGCCACCATGCGGTAGGCGCACGGCGTTTCGCGTTCCCAGTACAGGTATTCGATGCTGTAGTCCGCATTGTTCGCAATCCAGACCTTCAAGCCTTCCATGTAGGTCATGCCGTCCATCTTGGCCGCCACGGGAATGCCCGTGTGCATGTATTCCTTCTTAATCGTCATGGTCAAACTCCTTCTTCTCGTTTCAAATCAAAAACCAACGCCGGGCACCGTGTAGCGGTTGCAGTTGCCATCGTGGAAGTTCGCGAACTCGGAGACGATCGCCCCTTCGGTTCCGCCCATCATGAAGTGCCAACCGCACGTGCGGGGCAACTTGTGGGCCACGCCGTCGGCCGTCCACTTCTCCACGTGCACGCTCTTGAGGAGCGCCTTGCCCGTCTTCGGATCGACTTTCGTCAGCAGCTTGGACAACTGGGCCTTCGCTTCCGGGAACTTGTCGAGGTTGGGTTCACCGACGTCCGAAAAACCGTACACCCAGCCGTGGCGGACGAGCCAAGATTCCATCTTCGGCGGGATGTCCTTGTCGAACACCTGTCCCGTCCAACGATCTTTCTCTTTCACATGGCCGGCCACGTGGCTATGTTCGGCAATGGACTGACCCGGCAGCAGATAGATGTCGTGTCCGAAGTACTCTTCCTTGATTTCATCCACCCAGATCACGCCGGCCATGCCGTAGTGCATGAAGTCGCCCTTCATGAAATCGACGGCCCAGAACCCGAGGCCCGGCTTCGTGAGCGAAGCGTCCTTCAACGCCGGATAGACGGGATAGCCGAAACGCTTGAACATGTCGAAGTAGGCCTGCGTGGCCTTGGCGGCGTCGAACTTTCCGCCCTGGTTGATGCCGTCCGCGTCGAACGTGCCGCCGATGTAAAAGTCCTTGTTCTCATACTTGGGCAACGGCGCGTTCTTCGTCGCACAGCAGCACGTCTTGCAGGACGCGCATCCCGTCAAACCCACGGCCGCGGCCAACGCCGCCGCCACGAACATCAATTTCTTCATTCCGATATCTCCTGTTTGAGTATTAAAATCATGAACGCCAATTACGACAACTTGACGCGCCCGACGAGCTTCATCAAAACGACCGTCGCCACGACGGAGACGGCCAACAGACCGAATCCAAGCCCGTACGTCCCCTGCCCACCGACGCCGTAGATCACGTAGCCGCAGCCGAAGAGACACGCCCAGACGGCGAGGCAGCCGAAGACCATGCAGAGAACGCCCGCCGGCAGTTCCTTGAGGTCGGCGTGAATCTTCGCGTCGAACGCCTTCAGCGTCGCTTCCGGTTCCTTCGGCGTGAGGAACGTCACCGCCAACCAGCCGAGCGTCGTCACCACGACGCCGATGACGAGCCGCCACGCGCTGTAGTCGAACCATTCCGCGCGCCAGCCGCTCTTGAGCCACGCCTCCAGTCCACACGCCGGCGCCCCCCACTGGAAGAAACAGGCGACCGCGAACGAAACGACCATCGCGGAGATTTCACTCCAGGCGTTCAGACGATGCCAGAACCAACGGAGGATGTAGATGAGGCCCGTACCCGCGCCGACCTGAAGGATGAGATCGAACCCGCCCTTCGCGTTCTGGAGAATGAGCGCCATGCCTGCGCAGCCCAGCAGAAGGACGAGCATGAAGATGCGCCCCATCATGACCTGCTTTTTCGGCGAGGCCTTGGGATTGACGAAGCGGACGTAGAAGTCGCTCACAAGATAGGACGACCCCCAGTTGAGATGCGTGGCGATCGTGCTCATATAGGCGGCAATCAACGAGGCCGCCACGAGTCCCAGCCATCCCGTCGGCAACATCGAGATCATGGCGGGATAGGCCATGTCGTTCTGCACGAACTGCTCCGCCGCGTTCGGAAATGCGTTCTTGAGAGACGCGAGATCCGGGAAGACGACAATCGAGGCGAGGGCCACGACGAGCCACGGCCAACTGCGCAGCGCGTAGTGGAGGAAGTTGAAGAGCATCACCGCGCCGACGGCGTTCTTCTCGTCCTTCGCCGACAACATGCGCTGCGCGATGTAACCGCCGCCGCCCGGTTCCGCGCCCGGATACCACGTGGCCCACCACTGAACGGCCACAGGGAGAATCAACACCGTCATGAGCGTCGACTTCCAGCCCGCGCCCGACACGGCCGGGAACATCCGCAGTTTCTCCGCCAACGCCGGATTCGAGAAGAGGCCCGCGAGCGTGCCAGTGCCATCAGGCGCACTCATCTTCACGGCGAAATACGCGGCCGCCACGGCGCCGATCATCGCCACCGTGTACTGGTAGAAGTCCGCCCAAATGGAACCGGTCAGACCGCCCAGCGTCGCGTAGACGCCCACCGACACGAGCGCAATCGCGAGCGTGACGACGGGCGAGAGGCCGAAGATCGTCGCGCCAATCTTGATTGCCGCGAGCGACACCGTGCCCATGATGATGATGTTGAAGACAAGCCCCAGATAGACCGCGCGGAATCCGCGCAACGCTTTCGCGGGTGTTCCTGCGTAGCGAATCTCGTAGAAACCGAGGTCGGTCGACAACTCGCTTCGCCGCCAGAGCTTGGCATAGACGAATACGGTCAACATGCCCGTCAACAGAAACGCCCACCACGCCCAGTTACCTGCCACGCCCTGCGTTCGCACAAGGTCGGTCACGAGGTTCGGCGTGTCGCACGAGAACGTACAGGCCACCATGGAGACGCCCAGCAGCCACCAGGGCATAGACCGCCCCGACAGGAAGAAGTCTTCCGCGCTTTTCGACGCGCGTTTCGCGGCCCAGGCGCCGATGACGATCACGCTCACAAGGAACGCGACGATGATTACGATATCGAGTGTTGCCAGTTTGTTCATTCCGCTGTCTCCAGTTTAACATCCGGGAAAAGTCGTTCCGCCGTCTTGCGGCAGTCCTCAAAGTCCTTGACGGCGCGTTGCACGTAGGTGGGCGCCATTTCCGCCGCGCCCTCGACTTCGGAATAGAGGAGCTGGAGCGTGAGCGCCGTGCCGAACATGTGGTTGGACCAGGCCAGTTTGCCCAGCCCCCGGTCGCGCCCCTTCAACACGAGACCGTTGAACATCTCATTCACGTGCCGCACGTAGTCCTTCTTGCCGAAGAACCGCGACCATTCAATCTTCTGCGGCTTGCCAAACGGTTTCGGCTTCGCGAACTTGTTCTCCCGCTTGTAGGGCTGGAGCGTGATCTCCTTGTCCGTCACGGCCGCGATTTCGTAGGTTGTGCTCCCGATCCGGTACTGGAAACCCTTGCCTTTCGCAATGAAGTACTTGTGCAGCCCCTGCATCCGTTCGATCTTCAGACGGGCCGTGCGCAAGGCGTTTTTGCCCTCCGTCGTCGACAGGTCTTCCTGCAACCGCATCAAGTGCTTCAACGCCGTGTCCCACTCCAAGCGTTTCAGACGCGGCACGATGTCCGACTCGAACTTCGTCTGGACACGCGCCGTCTCCGCTTCCGCCTTGGCCTTGTACTCCGCCGCCGCCTTCTCGGCCGCAGCGGCTTTCGCCGCCGCCTCGGCTTTCTCGCGGGCGATCTTCTCGGCCTTGGCCTTGGCTTTCTGGATCTGGGTGCGGGCCGTCGCAAGAAGCGACGCGGACTTCACGCGAATGACACTCGCCTTGCGCTGCGTCTGTTCCACGCATTTCATGCCCTTGATGGACTCGTACTCTTCGAGGAGTTCCTGGGAGAGCTTCGCCAGCTTCTCCGTCGTCGCCACGTCCTCAACCGTCAGCGTCTCCAGAATCTGACGCTTCCGCAACAGAATCTGCACACGCCCGTAGACGCGGATGTCCGCCGCACGGCAGAAGTAGACGTCATTCCACAGTTCGGCGAACTGCTTCACGGCGGCGGGTACTTCGACGGGCGGCGGCGCGTCTTCCGCAACGGCCGCGTCCCCTTCTTCCGACCCCTCGGCCGCTTCCTCGCCGTCCGCCTCCTTCTCGTCGGGCTTCACGGCGGCCGGCACGTCCTTCTTCGCCTCAGCCACAACCTGCGCCGTCGCATTCGTCCCGGCCGCAGCCTTTGCCGTCGCATTCGTCCCGGCGGGCGCAGCCGCGGCGGCGACCTTGTTCGTATCGCCCGCCTTCTGCGCGTCGGCCTCCGCAACCGCGTTCGTCGCGGAAGCCGACGCCTCGGCGGCGGCTTTTTCCTCGGCGGCCTTCTGGTTCTTCGCGGCGTCCTCGGCAGCGAGCGCCGCCGTGAAGAGGTCGTTCGTGTAGGCGATGGCCTCGGCAATGTCCTTTGTCGGCGGCGGCTCCAGCATTCCCGCCGCGAGCGACTTCACCTCGTCGGGCAATTCCGCGCGGAGGGCCTTGACCGTCTCGGCTATTTCCTTGTCGCCCTTGACGACGAGCTGGTGGAAGTTTTCGGCGAAATCTTCGGCCGCCTTCAGCGTGTTCTGCACCGCCGTCCGCGCCTGGGTCTGCTTCGAGACGATCATCGCCTTGTTTTCGCGCTCTTCACGCGCCTTCTCGGCGTTGACATACCACATCAGCGAACCGACGACGATCAGCACCAGCAACACGATGCCGCCCACCGCCATGCCAACGATGGCGCCCACGCCCAGTTTCTTTTCCTCTTCTTCCTCGGCGGACACGCCATCGACAGCCGTGAGGTTCTCCAATGGCGTAATGCCCGTGACCGTACCGGTCGTTCCCCCAGCCAGTGCCGTCAACTGCGCACGTTTCGTCTTGATCTTGATTTTCGTGCCCGCCGCCGTATTGGTCTTCTTCTCAGGGCCGGCCTTGGCGAGATACCGCTTGAAGTCGCCCAACAACGAGGAATACGTCGGATAGCGCATGGACGGCTCAAGTTCGAGCATCCGCATGATGATCGCGTCCACTTCCGGCGGAATGTCCGCTCGGATTTCGCTCGGCTTCTTCGGCGGAGCCTCGAACCGGGCTTTCACGACAGCCGTCGGATCCGGCCCGTCGAACGGCGGCATCCCCGTGAGCGCGTGGTAGAGCGTACCGCCCAACGAATAGATGTCCGCCCGATAATCGATCGGCTGGCGGCGGACTTTCTCAGGTGAAATATAATAGGGCGTCCCCCAGATTTCGGACGAATCGCCTTGCATGGCGGCGAGACCGAAATCGACGAGTTTCGCGTTGCCGTCCGTATCGAACAGCACGTTCTCCGGTTTGACGTCGCCATGAACCAGCCCCGCTTCGGCGGCGAGGGCGAGCGCCTCGGCGATCTGCTGGCCGATGCGCATCACGCGCACAATGTCCAACGCGCCCGGCGTACGTTCCATGTCCTTGTCCAACGAGCCGCCCCGCACAAGTTCCATCGCGATGTACGGCATCCCGTTTTCCTGGCCGAACGAGTAGATCTGCGCGATGTTGGGGTGGTTCAGACGCGCGGCGGCCTGGGCTTCGCGCTGGAACCGCGCGACGAACGTCGGATCTTCGCCCAGGGACTTCAGCAACACCTTGATGCCGACCTCACGATCCAGCATCTTGTCGCGCGCCAAGTAGACACCGCCCATGCCACCATGGCCGAGTTCCTTCTCCAGAAGGAAATGCCCGAAGTCGGACGGTGTTTGAATCATCGGTTGTTCTTCGTTGTCTGCCATCTCGTCATTCTCCCAAGTCTCTTCGTCAGATTTTCGCTGAAACGCTTTTGACTAGTTGATATTCCCCCATCGGTGGTTCACGATCGGCCAGAACACGCCGGCCGCAATGCCCCGCAGATTTTTCGCCGGGACGGGTCCCCAGTAGCGACTGTCGTAGCTCGACGGCGAATTGTCGCCACAGGCGTAGTACTCGTCCGCCGCCAGTTTCACCGCGTCGCCGTCGTTCACCAGCGTCTTGCCGGGAATCGTGTACTGCGGCTGGCGCGAAGGCTGGTAGCCCGCATAGGGATAGGCCTTCTCGTGCCACTTTTCGCGCTTCTGGATCTGCGCGATCCGCAACGGCTCCATCGGCATCGCGCCGTCCACCCACAACTGGCCGCCTTTGATCGAAATCGTCTCGTTCGGCGTGGCCGTCATGCGCTTGATGTAGTGCGTGCCCTGCTGGAGGTTCGGAATGCCCGTCGTGGAAAAGACCATCACGTCCCCGCGCCGGGGATGACGGAAATTCCAAAGCCAGCGGTTCACGAAAAGGAAATCGCCCGTCACCACGTAGCCGCTCCACAACAGCTGCCCCGCGCGGACAAAACCGTTCGGACGCAAACCGTTCGGCAGTTGATAGTCGCCACGCCGCGGCCCGTCACCCGTGTCGTCCGGATGCAGCACGTCCGTCGGGACGAGCATCCGCGGACCCACCTTCCCCGTCGCATCGTCGACCACGCGCATATCGTAATGCCCCGTGTTCGTCGGCGCGAAACGCAACGTCCCGCTGAACGGCGCCCGGAAACATTCGTACATCTCGCCCGTCACCGCCCACTTCAACCACTTCTGCGGCCCTTTGTCCCAGAACGTCGCCTGCGCCGGCGAACACGCGATTGAATGGTTGCCGTAGAGCGTCGGCTGCATCGAACCCGTGGGAATGTTGAACGGTTCGTAGAAGTAAGCTCGAAACGCCATCGCCACGGAAATGGAGACGACGAGAATGTCCAGCCACTCGCGGCCGGCGGCCCAGCTCTTCGGCGGGTCGAGATATTCGAGCAGCGACCGGCATTCGGCGATGTCGCGCGCTTTCACCGCATCGCGGAGATTCTGCATCCGCACACCGAACGAGCCGCCGTCCCGATAGTCCGGCAGGTCTTCGTAGGACAGGATAAACGTGCGGGCCGCCGCAAGGACGGCCTTCGCTTCTTTCTTCGCCTTGGCGGCTTTTGTGAATGGCAGGACAATCATGTTTTAAGTTAGTATAGCGGATTCTACCGAGACGGACAAGTCATTCGAGACTGTTTTGCAGGTTTTCAAGTTCCGTCGCGGCCGTCTCCCAATCCGCCGTGTAGCGGTCGATTTCAAACTGGAGCGTCCGGACACGGCGGTTCGCTTCCGCGAAATCGGTGTTCGGCCCCGGATTGAACAACTCCTCCGACGCCGCGTCGAGCGCTTTCTGAAGTTCGTCAATCTTCCACTCGCACGTCTCGACCGTTTTCTTGAGGACTTTCACGCGCGGCGCAATTTTCGCCCGTTCCGCCGCCCGCTGCTGACGCAGTTCCTTCGACGTCAACTTGGCGTCGCCCGCCCGCGCCGCTGGCGCGGACGCCGACGAAGATCCACCCGTCTTCGGTATCTGCGCCTTCTTCTCGCAGTAGTAGTCGTAGCCGCCCGGAAAACCGCGAATACCCGCCGGCGTGATTTCAAGAATCGACGTCGCCACCGCCCGCACGAAATCGATGTCGTGCGACACCAGCAGAATCGTGCCCGCGTACTGCTTCAACGCATCCTGCAACAACTGGCGGCCGTCAAGATCGAGGTGCGTCGTCGGCTCGTCGAGGAGAAGAAAATTCGGCGCCTGAAGGAAGAGGCGCAGAAACGCAAGACGGATCTTTTCGCCACCGGAGAGGACGCCCGACGGCTTCTCCACGTCGTTCTCGTCGAACCCAAACGCCCCCAGCTGATTGCGGAAGTTCTTTTCGCCCGTCAGGTTGGTCGCCCCCTGCCAAGCGTCTTTCGCCACGCGGTAGACGGACAGGTCGGGCGGAATCGTCTCGGCGAACTCCTGGCTCAGATAGCCAACGGACACGTTGTGCCCGACGACGGCCTTGCCACCCGTCGGCTGGCGCGTCCCCGCGATGATGCGCATGAGCGTCGTCTTGCCCAGACCGTTGTAGCCGATGAGCGCCACCTTGTCGCCGCGCGTAACGTTGAACGAGAGCCCGTTGAGAACGTTCTTCACACCATCGTAGCTGAACACGAGATCTTCGCAACGGAACATCTCGATACCGCTCGGCGGCGGTTCGGCAAGACGCAGACGCCCCCGGCGCGAATAGCGCTTCGGCAGGACGATCCGCGCCTCGTCGATTTTGTCGATCAACTTCTGCCGGCTCTGCGCCTGGGCCGCTTTCGTCGCCTGGGCGCGGAAACGGTCGACGAACCGCTGCAACTGTTCGCGGTGGTGGTCCTGATTCTCTTTCGCCTGAAGAAGATGCTGGTAGCGCACCTCGCGCTCGCGCAAATACCAGTCAAGATCGCCCTCGTAGCGAGTACACGTCCCGCAATCGACTTCCACGATGATGTCGGTCAGCGTCCGCAACAGATAGCGGTCGTGCGAAATGAGCATCAACGTGCCCTGGTACTGCTTGAGGAATTTCTGCAACCACTCCACGGCGGGGAGGTCGAGGTAGTTGGACGGTTCGTCGAGTAGCAGCAAGTCGGGCTGCGACGCCAGCACGCGGCTCAACTCGGCGCGCATCCGCCACCCGCCCGAAAACGAGGCGAAGGGCTTGGTGAAGTCGGCGGACGAAAACCCGAGACCGCCCAACGCCACTTTCACGCGCGTTTCAAGGTCGTAGCCGCCGAGATGTTCAAACGACGTCTGGACGTCGCCGTACTCTTTCAGGATGACCGGATCGCCCGAATCGAGTTTCTGTTCGAGTTCCTGCATCCGCGCTTCAAGTTCGTGGAAACCCGGCACGCCGCGCAGGGAGTATTCAAGCAACGTCTCCTCCGGCGTGTCCGGCTCCGGATGTTGGCGCGTGGAGCCGATGCGCGGCTTTTCCTCGATGATGAGTTCGCCATGGTCGGGCGACAACTCGCCGAGGACGATTTTGAAAAGAGTCGATTTACCCGAACCGTTGGGTCCGACAACGCCCACACGCTCGAATTTGTTGACGCGGAACGTGACGTCGGTCAACACGTCCTGCAAACCGTAGTGAATAGAGATGTTCTTGAAATCAAGCACGACTAAATGGCCATTGGATGAATAAAATTTTGTTTAGTATAGCAAAAAACGATACCCTGTGTGCTTCACTGCCACCGCAACTTCACCACGTAGTAACAGCAACGCCGCACGAATCGTGCCGCACCCCGGACATGGCAATCCAGTAATGCGGCAAAGCGGATGGCGGATAATCGATAAGCGAACCGCTCAACGGAAGATCAGCACCGTGCCTTTCGGACGGATGAAGAACGCTCCGCGCCCGGAAAGCGTGCCGAGGAGTTCGGGACGTTCCGCCAGGGAGACGACGCCCACGAGGGAGCGGCCACTGATCGACAGACGCGAAATCTCGTTCGTGCCGTCGAAGTCGAGCGTGAGCCGCGCGTCGGCCGCCAGCGCGATTTCAAGGTCTTCGGGAATCGCCAAATCCGTCTCCGTCTCGATCCGGTAGAGCTGCGCCGCGTCGATCAAGGTCGTCTGGTCGACGAGATTGACGCCGTCGTACACCGTCCGCCCCCTAAAGCCGACGTCGTACGTGCCGCCCGCGTCGGGAATGCGGCCGATGAACGCATACTCGTGGAAGTTCGTCGTCATGGCCGTGTCCGTGCACCCCAGCCAGTTCGTCACGCCGTCTTTCGCGAAATAGAACGCAATCGGATTCAGCCCTGCGGAGAACGACAGTGAATTTGGCGCACTCCGAGACGCGAGATTGGCGGAGAAGCGGTAAAGCCCGCCCGTCGGAAAGGAGACGGACTGGTAGATGGCGTCGTCGTTCACGAGCGTCACGCATCGACGGCCCTGAAAGGCCTCCGAGCCGAAGTACGTCCTGTAGAGTCCGCCCCCGTAGTCCAGATACTGCGCACCGGCGATGTACCATCCGCTCGCCGCGACGTACGGCTTCGGCGTTTTGGACAACGTCCATGCATCCTCTCTCTCGAATCCGCCGTCAGTCAGCAGATTCTCTGTGTCGTAGACAGAAACAAGTTTGAGGTTGTCGAGAATGGCATGGCCGCTGCCCTTCGAGTAGATGTCGCCGACAAGCGTCAGCGTGACGGGCGTCGTGCCGTCCACCGCGAACACGCCCGGCCAGACGTGCGGGAGCAGCTTGTGGCTTCGATTTGTCAATGTACCCAACGACTGCGAGGTTCCGCCGCCGACCGAAACGTCCGCCGTCACGACGTAGCCCGAATTCTCGCCCGCCGCAATCTGGAAGTTGCAGTAGTCGGCCTGGAAGCGCCAGACGCCCGCCGGCGGCGTGAACGTGGTCGACAGCGCCGACCCGCGTCCCGTCATGAAGAACTGCGTCAGGCTGTCCGCCGTGTTCCACGGCAGATTGAAACGCCCCCAGTCCCCGCCGGCAACGGAAAACGTCGTGTTCGACGTGCCGCCGTTCCGTTCCGCATCGGCACCGAACCAGTCATGCTGCCGGACGATGAACCCTGGCACCTGATTCGTGTTGTCGAGCGTGAAAGCGTTCTTGAAACCGGCCGCGTGCACCTCGAAACCGCCGTTCGGAATCGCATACGTACCGACCTCGTCCTCGACGCGGGTCAGCCGAATCGCGTCGAACTGCGTGCAGTAGTCGAGGTTGTTCGTGACGTTCGCGAACCACAGCTGCTGCGTCCCCGCGTCGAGACGGACGGGCGAAAACGCATATTGCCGCCAGTCGCCCGTCGCTGGATTGAACACCCCGTAGGAATGGGACGTGTCGAGCGTACGCCCGATGCGGACGTCGAGATGCGGTCCCTGGCAGCTTAAGCGCGGCGCCGCCCAGAAGGAGAGGACGTATTCGCCCGTCTCGGGGATTTCGACTTCACACCACGCGGAGGCGTTGTTCTTGATGACGAGTACGCCCGTCCCGTTCGGTGTCCCCATGGACATGTTCCATCCTTCCGGACTGCCCATCGCCTGGTCGAAGAAGAACACCTTGCTGTCCTGCGGCTTGCCGTCCAGCAGTCCCGGCACGATGGCGTGCCAGCTCCGGCTTTCCCCGCCATCCGGAATATTCGCCGAAAACGCCCCCGTGTGCGAAGAGGCGGGATACGATTCAAAGTCCCATTCGGGAATCACCGCGCACACGTTTCGGTCGGGACCGCGCAGACGGTCGATGCGGCGTTCGGGACTGGCAAGCGCGAGCGATCCGCCGTTCACCAAGATTCTGTTCACGCCTTCGGGAATCGCATCAAGACGGATGGGCCCCGTTCCGTTCTTGGCCAGGCTTTTCGCATCCGTCCCCGCCACGGGCGCGACAAGTTCGGGTCCCCAGTATTGAAGCGTCGAGGTGATCGTGTCGCCCGCAGAACAGACGAACGGCCCGCCCGCGTCCATGACGAGACGCCCCTCGTCCACCTGCACACGCATCCGCCCCTGCCGTGGCGCGAACGCAGACCGCACGACGACCGTGCCCACCCCCTCCTTGCGGAGTACGCCGTCGCCCACGATCGTCATGTTGGTCGGCGGCGTCTCCGACACGGCGAACACGGCGTTGGACGCCAGCACGATTTCCGTGGCGGGTATCGCGGCGGGCGGCGTTACGCCCTTCCATTTTGCAAGCAGCCAGTTCTGGACGTCCATCCGCTCGGCGGCCGTCAACTGGTTCGTGAAGAGCAGCACTTCGAAGATGTACTCGCCGCCCGCGCGGTTGCCGCCGCCCATCCATCCGGTGTTGCCGAGAATGGCGTTGACCTGTACACCCGCCGCATTGTAGACGTTCGTGCCCGCTGTGCCCTTCAACTGCATGTCGCGGTCGTTGAAGAAGCACTGCGCCGACAGGCTTCCGCCCAGGCTCTCGACCGCCGTCAGATGAATCGCCCGCGCCCCGTAGGAAGAGGCATAGAACGGATCGATTTCCACGCCGTCCACAAACGTTCGCGCCGCGTGAATCTCCTTGTTCTCGGAATTGTGGCGCATCCAGACGACGTCCGTGCTGCCGCCCCGCTGGAAATAGGGAAACGAACCGTTGCGCTGGCCGAGGTGGTCGCCCTGGCACGTCTCGCCGCCAAAGACCATGAAGACGTTGCGGACGTTCCCCACCGTCGCCTGCCCGTCCGCGGGCGTGACCCAGTTCATGAAACAGCCGCTGCCGTAGCCACGGAAATAGACGCCCGTCTTCTCCTGAAAGTCCTGGACAAGCGGACAGGCCGTCAACCAGTCGTTCGTGAACGCCACGGCGCGAACCCGGCGAAAGGGATTGGCCTCAGACCCGTCACCCGTTTCGCGCACGTCGAGCCACTGGACGACCTCGTTCGCGCCGACGTCCTTCAAGACGAGGTTCTGCGAGGCGTCGAACCAGAGCGCGGCCTTTTCCATGACGGCGACGGGCTGTTCATAGGCCGTCTGCACGGGCGGCGTCCGCGCGATGGCAACCGCCCCTTCGCGCACGTGAATCGCCACGTCCTTGTTCTCGGTGAACGACCCCGACTTGAGCGTCAGCGTCCCCGCGCCCGTCTTTTCGATGACGGCTCGGTCGGAGACGCGAATCGGCGCGTCGAACACGACGTCCGACCCATTGGTGAACGATCCAGTCGTTCCCGTGTCGACCACCAACGGCTCGGCGGCGGCAAGCGATAACACGCCCGCGCACCAGCATCCGCACAACAACCGCCCGCATCCGCCGCTTCGATTCTTCATACCGCTGCCTCCATCGAGAGTTTGACTTCACTGAAACCACAACTGCGATTTCTGCAACGGATTATAACATTTTTTTTTTCTACGCCTGCAACTGGAAAAAAGACTCGATTGAAAAGACGGACGGCGTACAGGGAAAAACGTTGGGCGGCTGTGACTCGCGCCGACTAGTCTTCCACCAGCTCCACGGAGAACGGCCCGTCATTGAGCAAGGAGACTTTCATGTCCGCGCCGAAACGCCCCGTACCCACGCGGTCGTTGCCCAACCGTTCCTGCAGCCGGGCGACGAAGCGTTCGTAGACGGGAATCGCGACGTCTGATCGCGCGGCGGCCGAAAACCCCGGCCGGTGGCCGTGTTTCGTGTCCGCGTAGAGCGTGAACTGCGAGACGACGAGCACGTTACCTTGCACGTCTTCAATCGACTTGTTCGTCTTGCCGTCCGCGTCCTCGAAGATACGGAGTTTGACGACGCGATCCGCCAAATGCTCGGCCATCGCCGCCGTGTCGCCATGCGTCGCACCAAAGAGAACGAGATAGCCACGCCCAATCGCCGCCACACACGCGCCGTCGATGACAACCCGTGCTTCCGAAACCCGCTGAACCCAGATTTTCATGTTCGTACCTTTCTGTTCTTCCCGTTTCCAGTACGGCGAAACGGAAACGCGCAATCACTTCGCCGGCGTCAACTCGGCGAACGCGCCGGCGCGGCGCGTGATGAACGTCCGCGTCCCTGCGATTTCGGCGTCGAAAATCGTCGCGTCCGACTTCGGATCGTAGTACTGCACGATCCGCACGTCGAACGGCTTGTCCAACCCGCGAATGTGCCCAATCGCCGCCGGGCCGCACTTCCACGCGAAATCGCCCGTGAAATTGCCCCGCACGAAACGCTCTTTCTCCGGACGCGCGGCCAGAATCTCCGCCGCCGTCAACACACGCGCCCCCACCGCGCCCTTCTTCGGAAACGCGTACTGCGCCCGCCCTTCACGAGGGTCGATGCGGAACTCGACCGTCTCGTCGCCTGTCCGTGACGCGGCCCGCAGGATGAACGGACGCGACACGTCCGTCACGGTGAACGTCTTTGGTGGAACGGGCGGCGGCGTTTCCGCCAGCCACTTCAAGCCCAACTTGCCATCCGGAAAGCGAACGAGTTCGCGGAACACGAGCCAACCGCCCCAGCCATGTACATGGTTGAGCCAGCCGACGTAGATTCGGCGATCGCCCGTCCAAGACGCAACCATCGGAACGCCCAATCCCTCGTAGAGGTCGTCGCCCGAGAGCGTCCAATCTTCCCACGCGCCGCCCAGCGGACGCGACGCCATCCAATAGAATCCTTGAATCAGATACTCGCGGTCGCCCCAGACAAACGGCGCGGGGCAGTCGCCGCCCGTCGGCGCCTTCGCGCCATCCGGCGCCCAGTTCCAACGGCCGGCATCCGCGCAGAACAACTGCCCATTCGCCGTCCCCATGCCCAACCGCCCGTCGGCGCGGTTGTAGACGCTCGGATTGCGGTCGGCCGTAATCAGAACCCCCGACTTGCGGAAATGGATGCCGTCGCGCGAAATCGCATACGTCCCGCCCGCCGGACACCCCTTCGCCTGCGGTTGAAAACGTTCGGTATGGAGACCGTAGGCCAAACAGTACTGCCCGTCCATCGTGAACGGCGTCCCCGTGCCGATACATTCCCACCACGTCTCAATCGGCACGGCGGACGGATGTTCGTCCCAGTCCTTGAGATTGCCGGACGACAGATGCGCGAAGAAGTGACGTCCCGCGCCAGCACCCGAACCGTGGTGACGGCGATCAAACAAGTAGAACACATGGAAGCGCCCTTTCCAGCACCCCAAGGCGACATCGCCCACCCAGGCGTTGTGGTCGTCCGGCGTCCAGTACTGGATGGGGCGAACGATGCGCCGGGCGTCCGCCATTTTCGGCAACGCGGCCGCGTCGGCGGGTGCTTTGAAAGCGGCCGATTTCACGCGCGACGAAAGAATCCGCTCCGTCGTCGCCGCCGGCCAGACGACCGGCGCACGCGGCACGGGCATGTCATCGTCCTGATGCCCATCCACACAAATCGTCCAATGCACGGGCGAAAAGTTGAGCGTCACTTCGTGGACGCCGCCCGTCCGTTCCAGAAAACCGAGCGGGATGCCCACGCGCCCGGCCGTCTCGCAAATCGTCGCTTCAATGACGGGACACGTCCCGTCCGGCAACGGGAAGTTGAGGTAGTTGCCGGCGCGAACGTCGTAGTCCTCCAGCCCCTTCGTCTTTCCGGCCAGACGAAACGCGAGTTGGACGGAACCGACTTTGTAAAGCGGCTCGTCGCCCTTCACGTCCGTGAAATCGACGGCGAGCCTAACCGTGAACCCCTGCGTCCGCACCTGTTCCGCCGTGACGTCAATCGCCCGTTCCGTCGGCGGCGCGGCCAATCCGCCGCACACGAGACACGCCGCGCACAGAACGGCCACGCCTACGGCGGAGACGCGGCGGCACGTCACGCCGTCACCCCCGCGTCGATGGCCGCCGCCAACTTCGCCGCCACGGCGGACGGATCGCACGCGTCGAGCCGCTTGAGCGTGCAACTCCAACGGAACGCACCCGAGCCGGCCTGGTCGTAGGGACGATGGAAGAAGAGTTCATCGAACGCGCGACGACGCGCACGATACTTCGCCTGAACGTCGGCGAGTTTCCGCGCGAACGCCTGGACGTAGGCCTTGGCGAACGCCTCGTAGTTCGGCACGAACGCCTTGCGGCGGACAATCGGGTAGGCATAGGCGCCAACCAGACTGTCAAACGGCTCACGGTACTTCACAAACGACCCCGCGTGGTCGGTGATCTTAATCTGCACGGGCAGACCGTTCGAACCGTACTGCAAGACTTCGTACACCTGATCGAACACGCACGTACCCGTTTCCGTCGCAGCACGGCCCACGATCATGTCCAGCGCGGCGGCCTCGCCCATCAGCGCGGCGAAGACTTGCGCGAACGCGGGGTTGCGGAAACGCTCGACGGGAATCTTGTCCGACGCCGTGCCCGGCACGTAGGCGCGGATGTAGTAATAGGAACGCACCGTTGTACCGTTGTACTGATTGTGTCCCTGGTACTTCTCCGTCAACTGGCTGAAACCGACGTTCTGCGGCAGGTTCATGCCCAGCTGACGGCACGCCAGACGCCGATCCATGATGTAGTCGGCATATTCATTCGCCTCGACGATCGCCTGAAGCAGATCCTTGCCCTCGTCGAGATGTTCCGCCACGTCCCACTTCTGGAAACGCAACGTGAAAAGGCGCATCCGCTCTTCGTCTTCGAGTTTGCACTGGACGAGATAGACGTTACCGCGCCGCGAGCCGGGAATTGGCCGCCGCGCCAACGAATGCGTGATCCGCCCGACGTTGACGTACTCAATCGCGCCGAGAACACGGAAGGTGTTGAAGATGATCGATCGCACACGGACGTCGCACAGTTCCAACAGATCTGGATCCTGCGTCCGCTTGGCCTCATCGTAGATCGGATCGAAGAGCAATTGGCCGTCTTCCATACGCGCACCCGGCAGCCATTCAATCTGGCGGTAGAATTCGGGGCTAATGCCTTGAATCAAATCCTGATCGCCGATATTCGTCTCGTTCGGTTCACGCGCCAACGTCGCATTCATCTCGTTGCGCCAGTCGAAATTCGCCACCGTCTCCTCGCGGAGGTTGTTCGGCAGGACGAGACGCCACTTCGTCTCGACGTCGGCGTAGGCGGCTTTCAACTGAGCGTCGTCCAAAATGCCCGGCGACACCGCCGCGAGCGCCGCACCAACGGCCGCGTCCAACGACGTCGGAAAGAGCGCAATTTCCGGCTGGCCCAGACGGTTATGGCTGCGCAGCCCGCGCGTAATTTCCTCCATTTGGGCACGGAAGACCTTCGGCGCCAACGCGGCGATCGAGGAAAAACCCTCGGCCGTCAAGTAGCGCGTCCCCGTGCGGCCGTTGTAGTAGTAGATCGGCTCGTGCGCAATGGCCGTCCGCGACGCGGCGATGGCCCGATCGATTTCCTCCGGACTTTGCGCGGGCCGCGCCATGCGCCAGTTTTCGCCACGCGCACGGAGCGCGTCACGTACCGTCGCCGCGTGCGTGTTGAGGAAACGAATCTGCCGTTTGGAAACGAGCGTCTGCAGAACTTCATCCGCCTTGAACGCCAATTCCATGTGGTCGGGGTCGGGACGGATGAGAACCGTGTCCTCCGTGAAAAGCAAATCGGCGGAATCGGCCCATTCGGCCTGACACTCCGCATCGGTCAACGCGGGCTGGCCGTTTTCGGCACGAAGACGGTTGAGTTCTTTTGTCCAGGCCAGGCGCTGCATGGCGTGGACGCCTCGCTGGGTCACAAGGCCGGGCGTTCTGAAAAACAACGTGCCGATACGGCTCTTGAGAGACCCGTCGGCGTTTCTTGCAAAGATGGAATCGCCAAGAATTTTCATGGGAAGCATTATAACACAGCAGGGATTTTCGCGCCAGCGTCTCGAAGAGGTTTGGAAAGGCAGATACGCTAGAAAACCGACGCGGGCGAACGGCGGCTATTGGTCAGACACGGTGATGCGCGAACCAACGCCCAAGAACATCTCCAATTCGCGACGGGCGTCGGATGCACGGTGGGCGTCGTTCGCAACAGGCTGAAGTTCGAACTTTGAAAAAATCGCGGCGGCCGTCGCGCCGGCCTCGCCCGTGACGGGATAGACGCCCGGCGTAGTCTGGGGATCGATTCGCAGATAGTAGCGCTTGAAAAGTTTGCGGCCGTTCTTCAAGAAGAGATCGGCGTATTCAAGTTTTTTGTGGACGACGAGCGCGGCGTTCGGATAGTTGAGCAACTTGACTTTTTGCCCGATCTGGATGCGGTCGGGGTCGAGTCCGCGATTCAGTTTCCGCGTGGCGGCCAAAGTCGTGCGGTGTTCGCGGGAAAGGCGTTCCAACGTGTCACCACGCCGGATGACAGCCTGAATCGTCCATGGCGTATTCGTTTCGGAAAGCAGACGCTCCATGTTGAGACGACCGAGCTGGTTGACGAGCCGTTGCTGGAGATCCGCCATCGTCGGTTGACCGTACAGACGTTCGATGGCGTCGATGGCGACGGCCCGCTTGTTTTCGCGAAGTGCCGTGGCCAGACGATCCAACTGCTGGCGCTCCATGGACGGCCGCGTCTCGGCACTCGTCAAAGCGTTTTCCAACCAGTCGGGTATCGACGCCTTCTTCGGCGGAAGCGGTGAAACGGACGGCGTTCGCGTTTGCGGTGGCGGCAACGTAACGCGCGGCGCGGCCATCGACGCGCTAGAACCCCCTGCCGCGTTCCGCAGGGGTTTCGACGGCGGCACGGGCGGCGACGGACGTTCGGCAACCACAATGGGCGGCGGCGGTTCGACAGGTTCGGGCGATTCGTCGTCCTCCGCCTTTAGATGGCGGCGAACCGCGAACCCCATGCCAATCAGCACGAGCAAAACGAGACACGCCACAATCCAACGCCCTCCGCCAGACGCCTCCCGCCGCGAACGGCGGGGATCGTGGAGTACTCCGTATTTACCCTGCTCGAAGGCCATGGGGCCAACCCGTTGCGTATCCGTCGTTTTTACTTGGACGGTGCGTCCGGCGTTTCATCGACAACGCTCTGGACGCTGCTACGCGCGACTTCAATGACGACGCCGTTCGCAATTTCAATGCAGAACGTCTTGTCCTTCGCCTCGGCAATCGTACCGATGAGACCGCCCGCGAAGACGACCTTGCGCCCCGCGCGGAGTTCGTCGATCATCTTCCGGCGTTCCTTCTCCTTGCGCTGCTGCGGACGAATCAGCATGAAATAAAAGAGGGCGAAAATCAGAAGCATCGGCATGAGCATACCGAATCCGCCCTGCTGCTGCGGCGCGGCGGGCGCGGCCCCGTCGGCGGGCTGCGTCTCCGTGGCCGTCACGGCCGGCGCGGCGGCGGTTTCAGATGCGGCTGGAGCCGCGACGGATGCCTGTGCAAAAAACATATTCATTTCTCTATTTCTCCTTGTTGAAGTCGTCTAGACGCCCTGATCGCGGTGCAACTGCTCTTTCCATTCCATGAATGTCCCCGCGTCGATGGCCTCGCGCATTTCCTTCGCGAACGAACAGAGGCGATGGACATTATGGATGGTCAGCAGACGGACACCGAGGATTTCGCCCGCGTGAAGCAGATGGCGGACGTAACTGCGCGTAAAGTTCTGGCAGCAATAACAGGTACAGCCCGCCTCGACGGGCGACAAGTCCTGCGCCCATTTCGCAGCCTTGATGGCCACGTTTCCATGGCGCGTGAGAGCCGTACCGTGCCGCGCCACGCGCGTGGGAATCACGCAGTCGAACATGTCCACGCCCCGCGCAACGCACTCCGCCATCTGCGTCATCACGCCCAACCCCATCACGTAGCGCGGCTTCGTCTCGGGCAGATACGGAATCGACGCCTCGACGGCCTGGTACATCGTTGCCTCAGGCTCGCCAACAGACACGCCGCCAATTGCGTAGCCGGGGAAATCCATCCGTGCCAGTTCCGTCGCACACTGACGACGAATGTCGTCGTACGCGCCGCCCTGCACGATGCCGAACACGAGTTGGCCCGGCGCATGGGGCGCGGCAAGGGACATCTTCGCCCACTCGATCGTCGTGGCCACGCTCTTCTCGGCCCGCGCACGATCACACGGCCATGGGAGGCATTCGTCGAACGCCATGGCGATATCACTACCGAGGATGCGCTGAATCTCCATCGACTCGCGCGGCCCCAGAAACACGCGATGCCCATCGAGATGCGAATTGAACCAGCAGCCCTCCGGCGTGAGCTTGCGCATCTTCGCCAGCGAGAAAACCTGAAACCCACCCGAATCCGTGAGGATCGGACGCTCCCAGTTCATGAATCGATGCAACCCGCCGGCGTTCGCGATAATGTCCATCCCCGGCCGCAACATGAGATGATACGTATTGCTGAGGATGATGGACGCGCCATTCTCCCGCAAATCGCGCGGTTCGAGGGCCTTGACTGTAGCCTGCGTACCGACGGGCATGAAAACGGGCGTTTCAATCGCGCCATGTGCCGTATACAACACGCCCGTCCGCGCGAACGAACGCGCGTCCTTCGTGCGGACTTCAAATGTCCCAGGTTGCAGGAGTGGTTTCATTGAAGGTGACATTTAATCAAAAAACGGATACGAAATCAAGCGTGAAGATGATCCCGGGAAAGTTGTAATGGACAGGTAGGCCCTGAACGAAAAGCGAGACAAGATCGACTTGATCTGCCGAAAGGGATGTTTCAATCCATCAGCACTGGAAGAACTTCTCCATTCCAGTTTGAAAACACGCATGTCGATCATGCCGTTGCGAGGAATGAAAGGATTGAACGGCGGTAGGCGCTTTCACGCGAAGCGGCGACACGGCGCTTGAACGTGTCGGACGGCGTACCGCGCTCACTTAGGTGCATGTTGCTCGTCCGCTGAACCGGGAGGTACTCCGTCCAATGCACGGCGACTTTGTGCAACTCCCCGTCTCCACCGTACGCATTCTTGTAGTCAACCCGATCCACGCCGCGATAACCGTGTGCCGTGACCGCGACGGTGCTTTCGCCGTTTACCCTTTGAACGACCCGGGTCTTCAATATGCTGCGCGTGATGCAATCGGGGTGTTTGAATTTATCCTCGCCATGATAGTTGGCAACGGCTTCATGTTCCCAGAACGACGAAGCCTTGCACCCAAGAACGTCTTTCCAGATGTTCTCATGCGTCTGCATCTGCTGATAGAGGGGAATCGAGAGAAAAGGCGCAAGCGCAAAATACACGTCCTTGAAATAGCGTTCATTAAACGCGATAAAACCTGCGGCCGCATCAGCGTAGTCCCAATTGTGGAATACCGACGGATCTGTGTCGAGGGTCGCCGCAGTGAGATTCTGTGAGAAAAGCAGGTTGACCTTTCTCTGCTTGATGAACGTGAAGTCATCACCGTAGCCGACGGTCGTGTCCTTCATTAGATTGAGCATCTGGGTCTGCGCGATGGGCGTAAACAGAAGTCTGAACTCAACCTCGTTGTCTCTGTCTTTGGCGTGGAACCACGTCTCGAACTCGTGGTTGCTCATCAAGGTGAAGTTCGAGTCGTCGGTGAGGTTGCGGGAGTAGGCCTTCAACCGGTTCAACCGCCACTTCTTGCGAATGGAACTCAAAAACTCCCCTTCCGTTCCAGTCAGACCGGACGGCTGCCGCGAAAAAGACAGATTCGGTGCGGCGTCGTTGCCGTAAACAAGCAGTTTCTGCTCGCGGTAGACCGGTATCGGTTTCGTCACGTATGCATGGAGCGTTTCGTATCGGCGCACACGATGCTTCTTTCCGTCAGCATCCTCTTCCCATTCCGTCCACGATATCTCCTTTGTGCCCTCGTACGTCTCTTCGCCCCACGCCATGTCGAGGTAATGCCCAAACACGAACGGGTTGCCGTTTATGACACCGGACTGCGCGAATAGGATGGACTTGCCGTCGTTGAACGAATCGTCCCATCCGTATTGCCTGTGGAGCGATGCCAGCCTGTCGGCCGTAAAGTACGGGTCGAACGCCAGCCGTGGCACGGTCGCTTCGATCAGCTTGACGGTGATATCCCACGTGTAGAGCCGATTCAGCGGTTCCATCTGCTGCCAGGCGATGCGTTTCTTCGCGTCGATTTTAGATTCAAGGTTGGTGATCCGTTCGGCCAGTGCGTTGAACCGGGGAATCATGGCCATCCCCAAGACCCCTCCCGCGACGATGCCGAGAATGCAGAGGCCCTGTATCAACCTGTCCGTGCCATTCGTCACGATTGCACCTGCAAACGCCACCCCCGCGCCCACGAACCCAACCGTCATCAGGCAACCATACCAGCTCTTCTTGTCGCACGCGGAATCGGCCTCGGACCGAAGACGGTTGATTTCGGCTACGAGCGCACGGTTCGCCTTGACGTCGATACCCGAACGAGCCGTGAGTTCCTTGAACTTCTTGCGCACTAGCGTGGCGAATTTCCGGCGGAACTCGTCACGGTAACGCGCAAGCGGCTCATAGACATCCTCGATCAAAAGAACGTCCCCCGCGCCTGGGATTTGATTTCGGCGGATGCCGTGAACGGAATGCGCGTTGTGTAGCCGGCCCGCGCCGCGACAATCTGCTTCGTAGGCCAATCGAAGATATCGGCGTTCCACTGCATGATGGAATCATTGTAGAGCTGGCGGGCAGCGGTGATCTCCTTCTGGAGATAGCTGTTCTGCTGAATGGCCTCGGCGATGGCGGCATGCGCCTTGAGGTCGGGGTAGGCCTCGATCTGCGGGAAGAGCCGGCCGAAACATCCGTCAATCTGGTTGGCGATGACATTTCTCTCGCCGTCGGCCAATCTCCCACCACGGAACGCCGCGACCGCCTTCATCACATCCTTGTCAAGGTCGATGGCCTTCTCAACCAACTTCGCCAAGTTCTTCAGAATCATCACGCGCTGTTCGAGATAGTTGTCGATGGTCGAGGCGTCCGCCTGGATCTTCTGCTGGAGCTGCTGGAAGTAGTTTTGGGCGCTGATCTTCATGAAGAGGAAAATCAGTCCCGGAAGGATGCCGAGACACCACAGTACGATTTCAAACAACGTCGAACCCCAACCCACGCGGGTCGGAAGCTGTTTCTCGATCACGTTGACGTCGCGCCCCGCGCCATTGACGGGGCCAGTCAGTTCATCCAGTTCGTTTGCCATTGTTTTTGTTCCTTTCAAGTTGTTTGACAAGACCTCATTCGGCTGCCGGAACATTAAGAATACGCGATCCCTCGTATCGTGTCAACGGCGCCTCGCCGGGCATCTTCTGGTACCACACCTGTGTCTTGTACACGACGACAGTTAACGACCCTGCCTTGATCGTCACGAATCCGTCCGCATCCGGCTTCACGTACCCAACCTGCGAATACTGTTTCCCGCCCGGCGTCTTGCAGAACGTCATCCAGTAGTCCGCCTTTGCCGTCAAGCCGGCAAGGGCGCTCATCAGGGCAACAATCGTAGTTCTCATGTCCATTCAACTCCTCATCCGCACAAACGCCGCTGATCCACGTCTCGCTAGAGCCGTTTGCCCAGGTGGATTGCGATCCGCACAGGGACAAATCCGTCCGGAATCGCCAGGGGATCGCACT
>CAYZYQ010000033.1:0-3305 GCA_964482645.1 uncultured Lentisphaeraceae bacterium
CGTCTTCGAGCTGAAGGTGGACGAGCCGGTCGACCGCGCGTTCGAGCAGATCCGCACGAAGGGCTACGACGAGCCGTACCGCGCGTCGGGCAAGCCCGTGTGGCTCGTCGGCCTCTCGTTCGACTCCAAGACGCGCCGCCTCGTGGACACCGCCGCCGAGCACCTGTAGATGGCGTTCTCCGTCTCTTCACGCCGAAAGGCCGTTTTGCTATACTCATGCGCATGAACATCAGGAATATGTGGATGATGACGGGCCTTGCGGCGTGTTGCTGCATGGCCGCGCCTGTACAGGCGGTGGAAACGGCACCGGTCGAAACGGAGGACGATGCCGGATGGGCGTTCAACGCGGGCGGCGATTTCCGTCTACGCCAGGAGATGATGGACAACATTCCCGGTAATCCCGGCCACCCCTATTCCATCAGCACGGCGCGGCGTGGCAAGAATGCGAACCACTTCCGTATTCGTCCCCGCGTGTGGTTTCAGATCGAGGGCGGCCCGTTCCGACTCTACACACGCATTGGCGATGAGTTTCGCGAACACGTGGTCAAGAATGGTGTGAAGCGGAAGAGACGCAGTTACACGTTCCCGGACGAGGTCTATCTGGACAACCTCTATCTCGACGGCAAGGGGTTGACGGCGGACTGGCTCGCGTCGCTCGGCGTGGAGGAATTTGATTTCCGTGCGGGGCGGCAGGACATGATGGAGGTCGTCGACGGCGGTCTGCATGGGCTTTACGGTCTCGACCGCATTCTCGGCGATGGTACGCCGGTTGACGGTTCGCGGACGATTTTTGCCGACATGATTCGTCTGCGCTTCCATCTCGACGAGATTCGCAAGCTCGATGCGTTCTTCATCTACAACAACGGTCGCAATAACCTGCGTTGGGGCAATCGGCAGAGCCGTGGCCGGTCGATGAATCCGATCAACATGGCCGACGACAACCAGATGGACGAGTGGGGCGGCGGGCTCGTCTACTCCGACGCGGCGTTCGACCGTCATTTGCCGTTCGAGGTCTACACGGTGTTCAAGCGCAACGAGGAATACACGGCCACCGTATTGGGCGAAAAGAAGCCCGCCAAGGAATTGACGACCGTCGGCGCATTGCTGAAACCGCAATTCAACGACAACTGGGGCATGGTGCTGGAAGGCGCGAAGCAGTTTGGCCGCATTCTGAACGGCAACCGTCAGGCCGGCGGTTACATGGGCTACCTCGAAGTGGACTACCGGCCAGATACCCTCAAAGCCTACAAGCCCGTGCTTGCATGGTGCAATACCTACTACTCGGGCGACCGCCATCGGACGGAAGATGACGATAACGACACGGCTTGGGATCCGCTTTGGGCGCGTCACTGCCGTGAAAGCGAAATGCTCGTCTACGGCAACCTCTACGGTAACTGCTACTGGTCGAACATGCTCTACACCTATCCGAAACTTACGATGAACTTCGGCCGCCACCACGGTTTCTACGTCTATTCGGGGCCGATGTTCGCAATGGTGCAGGATGGTCTTGGCCATGCGGACGGCACGGGCGATTCCTTGTACAAAGGTTGGCTGAGCGCGGCCCGCTACGACTTTCCCATCCGTCTCGCCCCGCAGAACGCCACGGGCTGGGATCGCTTCGAGTTCTTCGGCCACGTTGTCGCCGAACTCTTCAATCCGGGCGACTACTTTGACAGTTCCAAGCCGGCCTATTTCTTCCGCTGGCAGGTCGACATGAAATTCTGATAATTCCTTCCGTTTTGTGCTTTCCTTCCGAACGGAAGTTTGATACAATACGCGGCACATGAAATCGGAAGGATTTAAAACGGTTGCTGAAATTGCGGAAGCATGGAACGTGTCAACACGGCGCGTTCGTGATTTCTGCGCGTCCGGCCGGATTCCGGGCGCCGTCTCGAACGGACGGTCCTGGTTGTTGCCGGCCGGGGTCGAAAAGCCGGCGGACGGCCGGAGTTCGAATGGAAGGCGCCTGTCCGATTCGGTTGAAAAGGATACGGAGTGCGTGGACATGAGCGATAGGAACATGATGGACTACTGCCCAGATATCAAGGTATTTGACGCGACGATGCGTGATGGCGGTCTCGTCAACAATTTCGGTTTCACGGACGAATTCGTGAAAGCGCTCTACGAGGCCAACCTCGCGGCAGGTGTGGACTACATGGAATTCGGCTATCGCGCCTCCAGAAACGTGTTCAACCCCGACGAGTACGGCAAGTGGAAGTTTTCGGACGAGGCGGATATCCGCGCCATTGTCGGCGAGAACAAGACGCCGCTCAAAATTGCCGTGATGGCGGATGCGGGGCGGACGGATTACAAAACGGACATCCTTCCGAAGAAGGACAGCGTGGTGGACATGATTCGCGTGGCCTGCTACATCCACCAGATTCCGCTGGCGATCGACATGATCGAGGACGCCAAGGCGAAAGGGTACGAAGTTTCGTGCAACCTCATGGCCGTTTCCAAGGTGGCGGGCGAGGATTTGCAGCAGGGACTGGAAATGATTGCGAAGTCCCCGGCGGATTTGCTTTATCTGGTCGATTCCTACGGCAATTTCTATCCGGAGCAGATTGCGGCCTATTCGCGTCGATACGTCGAGGCGATGCGTGGCAAGCAAGTTGGATTCCACGGACACAACAACCAGCAGCTGGCGTTCGCGAACACGATTGAATCGTGTCGCCACGGCGTGAACTATCTCGATGTCACGGTGAATGGCATGGGGCGCGGTGCGGGCAACTGTTTTTCAGAACAGTTGTTGAGTTTCCTCAAGAACCCGAAGTATTCGGCGTTGCCGATTATCGCGTTCATCGAGAAGTGGATGATGCCGCTCAAGGCGGCGGGCGTGAAATGGGGGTATGACATTCCCTATCTGCTGACGGGCGTGATGAACTGCCACCCGCGTTCGGCGATCAAGTTCATTGCCGATGGCCGGTCGGACTATTCCACCTTCGCCCACGAACTGCTCGACATGGACTGATAGATCCGATTTCCCAAGTAGGGGGGCTTGACGGGGAAGAAAAAAAAAATGGCATAATAGGAGGCGTTGACGGCGGTTTCGGCGTTATCCCATGTGTGGAGAGCGGCTGTGCCGCACAAGAACTTGCACAGAGGATAAGCGTATGAAAATCTGTCGTGGATTCGTGTCGCGAATTCGTCGAGCGGGCGTTCGGACGGCCGCTCTTTTTGTCTGTCTCGCATCGTTCGCCCATGGCGCGTTGCCGAACTGGACGCTCGTCTGGACGAACGACGCCTTCAACGTCGGCATCTGTTCGAACGACCAGAACGACATCGTTCTCAACGTGGCGCGCTCA
>CAYZYQ010000033.1:3405-25865 GCA_964482645.1 uncultured Lentisphaeraceae bacterium
AACGTGGCGCGCTCAGTTCAGCGTCCGACCGCCTACGCGCTCGTGCCGAAGGGATATGGCGTCATCGTGGGACACCTGGCGGACGACAAGGTGTATGGTGCCGGCGTCGCGTCCGGCGGCGGGTATCTCGACATGCGCGGCGTCATCACGGGGAAGGACGAGCATGGTACGAACGCCGTCTGGCAGTTCTCTTTCCTGAGAAGGTGGCTTTTCAGGACGAACGATGGCAAGGGCAACGCGACGCCCGCCTTGAACATCACGGGATTCCATTCCCCCGGCACGCTCGATGCAGATGGCTGGAACAACGACGTCTTCCATTGCGATGGGTTGCCCAGTGCCACGAATCTCACTACGGACATCATCATCGACGAGCCTTATTTCACGGGCAATCCCGGCAACTGGGTCTTGAACGGCACCCACCCCACCAACGTCGTGCTCGTCTGTCCCAAGGCGACGGAGTTCGGCGGTGGACCGCTCCAGCATACCGGCAGTTCGCCGGCGACGGATCTCGGGTGCTGGGATCTGCGCAGCGTGACGACCTGCGGGTCTACATGGGGATGCCTGAATGGGAAGGGCTATCGAGGCAAGTTGTATCTGCCGGCCCTGCAGAAGGTGGTGAACGTCGGCGCGTTCGACAATTGTTCACGCATACAGGAAGTCGAACTGGGGACGACGGGGAACGCGCTGGCTTCCATCGGCCCTACGGCCTTCAAGAACTGCACAAGTCTGACGAACGTCATTCTCGGCGCGAACGGAACGTCCGCGACGACGATTGGCACGAACGCCTTTTGGGGCTGTACCGCGCTCAAGACGGTCTTCTTCCGGGGAAATCCGCCGACGATTGAAAGGGCCGCCAACAACGCGACCGCCTATACGTTCGGCAATGCGAACACGGCCGAGGGGGCCATCACGTTCTATGCGTTCGACACGCCCGCGTGGTCCAATCTGTTCGCGGTGGCGGACGCAAACGGCGGGTTGGTGCCGGCCGAAACGTTCAACACGGCGCGGCCGCAGCGTCTGCAGCGCTATGCGCTCCTGCGCGTGAACGGCATCCAGGATCCCCGCTTCAGCGAAATCTATCGTGAGTCGGTGACGGTGACGGGACTTTCCAGTGACGGCGTGTTGCGGGAGGGCGACGTGGTGACGTTGACCGCGACGGCCGAGGGACGCGCCGCCGGCGATGCGGATCCGCGCCGGTCGACCTTCCTCCGCTGGGCGGGCGTGCCGCGCGAATACGAACGGATGAACCCGCTCACGGTGACGAGCGCCATGGGGATGGACTTGTCCGTCACGGCCGTCTTCGCCCACGACTGGCTGATGACGGACGATGCGGAGCCGAGGCGCACGATGCACAACGGCATCTGGAAAATCTGCGTCTTCAAACGCGACACGACCGCCCGTACGCTTGGAATCGGCAAGGCCGCAAACAATGTCGGCAAGGGCTGCATGTACCCTGACGACGTGGGCGGCGTGAATCAGAAGGAGGGCGAGGGCGATCTCAATCTGAACGGCACGGTGTGGGATTCCGAGAGGAACGCCTGGACGATCGACTATGCCGGATCGCTTGCACGATGGCAGAAGGAAACATATGATCAGATGGTGACGCGCGGGACGATTCGGCACATCCCGACGCGCCTCACCTATCCGGAAACGCTCGTCGGAGGCCGCGCCGATGTGAACTACGACAATTGGCATGCCTGGCCGCTGGAAGAGTTGGTGATGATCTGCCCGCGCTGGACGGGGCCGTTGACACAGTACTTCATCAATGGGGAGATGAAGTTCACATACGTTCTCTTGCGGATTCCGTCCGTCACGCGCATCCAGACCTGGTTTCTGGCTGGATCTTTTGTGTCCGCCCCTGGAAATGCGACGTCCATGACGGACTGGGATCTCTCGGGCGTCACGAACCTCGCCGATCGGGCGTTCGGACACTATTGCGCCTCCCTGCGGGGGACGTTGTCGCTTCCAAACGTCCAGACCGTCGGCACGAACGCCTTTTACAAAATGGCGGCGATGACGGCGATTGTCCTCGGCACGAACGGACTTTCGCTTACCTCGCTGGGCGACATGGCGTTCGCGGACTGTACAAAACTCGCGACAATCCATTTGGGGACAAAACGCCTGGCGTTCACGGGGCCGCTGGGCGCGTCCAGCGTGTTCGCCGGAACGACCGCGCTTACGGACGTCCATTTCAACGGCCCGGCGCTCGACGCGGAAACGGTGGACACCGTGCTCGCGGCCATTCCAACCTCGGATGGCGCGAAGCGGACGACGATCCACGCCTCGCCATTCCTCGGCTGGACGGATCTGATGACGTCGCTCACGGACGCCGAACGCGCCGTCGCGCCGGCGGGCGTGAAAGGCGTCTACCGTACCGGTTCGCGCAAGGCGTGGTACGTCTACGAACGTTCGCCCTACGAGCCGGGCGGAACACTGCTCATCTTCCGATGACGCATGGTATCAGGTTGTGCATATAACCGCTGACACGTGGTATCAGACTATGCATATGTTCGCTGGCACTGTACGGAAGCCGCGTCGCCGAAACTCCCTTGTCCATGGGATTCACCGTCCCGATTCCCGTTCTGCCGCGATTCGTCCTGTCGCCGTTTTTCATCTTCTTTTCTTACTCTATTGAACCCTTGAAGACGTATGCGTGACCACCACGTCGCTCACGTCTATCAAACGCCTCGTCTGTTCGCAACGGAAATGTGAGATTACGATGCGGACGAAGTTTGTGGCCTGTGTGGCGGGTGATGGACGAGACGGAGAACACTACCATATTTGGTACGAGGCCTGGCTTTCCGTATGCGGTACGTGTACGATATATGGGAGTGTGTATGGCGTGGAAGGAGGGTGGCTTTCCGTTCAGAGGGGTACTTTTCGCTTTGAGGGTTGTTTTTCTGCTCCGGTATAAATATTTCACCCAAGATTTCCGGATGGGTTGACAAGAAAAAAAAATGGCTATAATTGTCGCCAAATGTCTTACTGTGTCGTGTGACAACGAAAGGAAGAAGTGGAGCCATGGACAGGAAAAGATTCTGTTTGACGAAGAAATGCGTGTGCGGGCTGCTGTCGACGGGACTGGCGGCCGTCGTGGGCGCGTACGGTGCAACGGTCGAAATCGCGGCCGAAGGCGCGACGAACATCGTGAAGGCGGCGGCGGGCGACGTCGTTTCGCCCGCGCCGGCGCGGCAGGTCGGCTATCCGGAAGACGTGGGAACGCCGGCGTTCTGGCTGGATGCGTCCGACGCGGCGAATTGGACGCGCACGGCCGACGGCGACGTGACGTTCGTTCCGTCGAAGACGGCGAGCGCGGTCGCGCTCGCCCGTTTTGACATGCAGGACAGGAATCTTCCGCCGAAGTTCGTCGCGGGCGAGGCGGAGATCGCCGTTGGTGGCGGCGTCGCGCTCGACTTCGGCGAGACGGGGTCGAAGCGCAGTCTCTACTTCGTCCAGTCCGACAGTCCATCGTCGCGCGTCAACCTCGATAGCATCGGCACGATTGCGACGGTCTACAACTCGCGCGCGGGCGGCGGTTGGGTACTGGGTGGTGGTGGAAACGGCTACAACTTTCACCGCGCTGTCGTCAGTAACCCTGCCGACCCCATTGACCCGAACGCCGTGGGCAAGTTGTTCCACACGCCGCTTTTCTACGGTTCCTCGGCCGCGTCCTTCCGCGACGGCAAGGTGCTGGAGGACGGACGCTGGATCGCCCCCAAGAAGGTCGGCTATTCGGGTGCCTGGCAACCGCTCGTTTTCGTCGGCACGGCGGCGAACGTGGATGCGGCGGGGCTGGGATGCGGGGATTCGCGTTGGTATCCCAGTCGGTGCGGTGGCATGATGGTGGCCGAGATGCTGATTTTCAACCGTGTGCTGACGGATGCCGAGGCGTTGCGCGTCCATGCCTACCTCGCGCAGAAGTGGTTCGGCCGTGCGACGGACGGCGTGACGGCGCGGGAACTGTCCCTGCTGAAGGACGTTTCGCTCAACAGCGGTTTTAAGAATACTGGCGTTGCCTACACGGTGGACGTGCCGACGGGCGAGACATTTGTCGTACAGGAACTCGCTGGCGGCCGACGGAACGGGTCGCTGCTCAAGACGGGCGAAGGGACGTTGCGTCTCGGCAACGCCGCGCCGTACACAGGGCGGCTGACGCTGTCGGGCGGCACGGTGGAGGTGGCCGCCCGCCCGTCGGCGGAGCTGCCCACGCGCGGTCTCTTCGTCCATCTGGACGCCTCGTGCGCGGATTCGCTCGAAACGACCACCGATGCGCACGGCACGGCGTATGTGGACGCCTGGCATGACGTCTCCAAGGCCGGCTGGCGCGGGACGGACGACATCTATGCGGCGGCGCCGGCGGCGACGAACCGTCCGTGGCTTGTACGGGACGGCCTGAACGGCCGTGCCTACGTGGACTTCGGCACGGCCACGCGGGATGTTGGCACGGATGGGTTCGAGGGATGCTACATGAACTTCAACGTGGCATTCGACGGCGTGGCGACGGCGTTCTGGGTCGTCGGGGCGCAGCACGGCGGCGGCAACCTGCTGGGCGCCTATCCCTTCATCCGACCGGGCAACTCCGGTTTGGGTTGGGACTGGACGAAATCGATTTTCGACCCCGCCACCATCGACGGACTGTCGACGAAAACGACCGCCGCGCTTTTCGTCGACGGACGGCGGCGGCCTGTCGACGCCGCGTTCCCGAAGGCTGACTGGTTCACCGTGGGCTATGCCGTGCCGGGTATGAACGCCGTTTTTAAAGACCAGGCTGGTGTGCGGAATGTCATGCTCTGCGGCCGGGTGTTCGACTATGGACGTGGCTTCAAGGGCGGCCAGCGCCTTGCCGAGATGCTGCTCTACAACCGCGTCCTCACGGAGGAGGAGACGGCGGCCGTCCACCGCTACCTGCGCGAGAAGTGGTTCACGGGCGACAGGAATCTGTTCGCGACGCAGACGCCGCCAGACCTTCAGGACGTGGCCGTCGCGGAGGGGACGACGACGCTCCGCCATGCGGCGGCCGTCGAGCTTGGTACGCTCTCTGGTGCGGGAACGCTCGTGGACGCGGGGACGGGTTCGCTTCGGATTGGCGACGCCGCCACGTTCAGCGGCACGCTCGTTTGCGCCGTGTCGAACGGGCCGGTGACGGTCGCGACACGGACGCCGCCGTCCGCGCTCACGCCCGCCGCCGCACCGATCCTCCGCATTGATTCCTCCGTGGCGGGTTCGTACGAGCTTGCGCCGAACGCCGACGGCACGAATTACCTCGCGTCCGTGCGCGACCTCTCTGGCCACAAGAACGTCTTCACGCCCGGCAATGTCAAGCCCTTTTTGAACGATGATGCGGACGCGCGGTTGAACGGGTACCCTGTCTTCGACTTCGGTCTCGCCGGATCGACGCGGTGGTTGATCTTCCGCGAACCCGTGGACACGATTCGCGCGGCCTACGTGGTCATCGGCTCGCAGGCGGGCGGCGGCTTTCTGCTCGGTTCGAGCGTTGGCTACAACTACGACTTCCACCGGCACGACGTGTCGACGACCGATGACTTCGAGACCGGCGTTCAGAATATGTCGAACCCCGCCCAACTGCTGTTCTACGCGGGCAACGGGCATGTCGTGTGCAATCAAGTGAATCCGGGCGAACTTTTCATCGACGGCGAGAAATCGGAGAACACGGGGTTGAGCGGCGGTTACCAGCTCGTGGAAGTCCACACGGCGTTCGCGGCCCACGCCTCGGCGTTCGCCTGCGACCGAGGTTCCTTCCTCTGGCGTTCGGGCGGTCAGCGCCTTGCCGAAGTGGTGTTGTACGACCGCGTGTTGAGCGAGCCGGAGCGCGTGGCGACGCGCAACTACCTGCTGAAGAAGTGGTTCAACAAAGAGCCTCAGGCGTTGCCGACGCCGACGGCGACCGTCGCGTCGTGCCGTCTGGACGTGGACGCGGCGGGAATTGACGGCGAGGGAATGTGGCCCGTGCTGACGGTGGCGGGCGGGACGGTCGATCCGGCCGTGGCGCAGAACTCGACGCTCCGCAACCTGGACACGCGTCTGCGCGGGGTATTCCGGACCGAGGGTTCGTCGCTCTTCCTGCGCACGACGCGCGGCGCCACGGTGTTGATTTTCCGGTAGGCACTGTGCTACAATCCGTCTGTCTTGGTGCGAGAAGACCAAGAAGTTGAAAGAGAGAGAGAAACGATGAGAAACGAGAAGACGGTGGGGCGGTGGACGGGATTCGCCGCCGCTGCCCTGTGCGTAGGTTTGGCTTCAGCCGGGCCGGTGCTGACGTATTCCCACGCGATGGATCCGCGCCGCCACCCGGACGACGCGCGGCGGCTCGTGAAGCCGCCGGACGCGCGGACGTTGGGCGGGAAGATGCAGTTCATGGCGCTGCGTTCGATGAACGCGAAGACCTACAAGGATGATCTCGACCGCTACGTCGTGCAGGACAAGCTGGGCGACATCATCTGGGCGCACTACGGGATGCTCTTCAACAAGAACGCGCGCGAACAAGCGGAGGAGTTGAAACGCCGCAACCTCTACCTCTTCGACCTCTGGGGGTTCGTCCCCGGATCGGGCCCCGGCACGTGGACGCAGTTCAAGCGGCCGGACGGCGTGACGGAGATGTTCGAGGAGGTGCTGGGCGACCGCTGGCTGGGGATGGACAACGGCGAGCAGGACGGACGCTACGTCGGCGGCTATGCGGGCCAGATGTCGCCGTTCGGGGCCGACCGTTTTCAGCAGTACCTGAACTTCCAGCGCCATTTCGAGCGGATGGACTATTTGCTCGGCAACAAGATCGCCACGCTCGTCTCGCTCAACTTCGGGCACTACTTCCTGCGCGAGGGGTGCTACACGATGATCGGCGCGGAGACGGCCCAGGCGCTGCCGAACGCCCAGGTGTACTATGCGTTCATCCGAGGCGCGGGCAAGCAGTACGGCGTGCCGTGGTTTGGCAACGTGAGCGTGTTCAACCGCTGGGGCTGGAAGGGGTATCCGCAGACGTTCGACGCGGCGTCCCTGCAGGGCACGCCGACGGGCGGCACGTCGCTGGCGCTCATGAAGAAGCTCATGTACGGGCAGATCTTCTACAACTCCGTCGCCGTCGGGTTCGAGAACGGCTTCTACTGGGGCGGCCGCTACACGCAGGACGGGAAGACCGCGCTCTCGCCCATCGGCCGCATCCAGCGCGGCGCGGTGGACTGGTATGAACGGCACGGCAATCCGGGCGTCATGCACGTGCCGGTGGCGGTGATGGTGGACTTCTACAGCGGCTGGAGTTTCCCGCGCCACCTCTACACGCGCGAGACGTACAAGGTCTGGGGTTCGCTGCCCTACGACGCGGGCGACTACCTGACGGACGGCGTGCTGGACATGCTCTATCCCGGCTACCAGGACGCGAGCTACTTCCGCGACGAGCGCGGGTTCAACGCGGACACGCCCTACGGCGACATCGCGGACTGCCTGTTGAGCGACGCGCCGGGCTGGCTGCTGCGGCAGTACCCCGTGCTCGTCCTCGGCGGGCGCATCACGCCGTCCGCCGAACTGCGCGAGACGCTGGCCGGGTACGTGCGCGGCGGCGGACACCTCATTCTCACGCAGGGCAACCTGCCGTGCGTCGACACGGCGGTTTCGGGCGGGCGCGTCACCGTGATTCCGTCCGCGTGGGGCGTTGCGACAGAACCCGTCTGCGAGCTCTCGGCCAAGGCGATTCCGCCGGTGCGGACGGCCGACGTGCCGCTCGCGCGGCCGTTCCCGCTGCTGCCGGAGACGCGCCGCATCCTCGACGCCGCGTTCCGCGAGCAGATGGTGTTCGCCACGTCGGCGGAGCCGGCGACGAACGGACTTTCGATCGTGACGTGCCGGCGCGGGAAGGGCGACTACACGGTCTGCGTGATGAACAACACGTGGGAGGAGCGTCCGTTCGTGCTTCGCGCCTGTGCGGGGAAGATCCTCTCGGTGGAGGAACTGGCCACGCCGGTGGACGAGCGGACGACCGTCGGCTTCGCGCCGAACGGTTTCACCAATGTCGTCGTCGGCGCGGACACGGATCGGACGATCGCCGCCGGCGGCGTCCGCACGTTCCGCGTCCGGCTGGACGAGGGCGACGCCGTGAAGGACATCCCCGAAACCGTGCCGCCGCCGAATCCCGTCGGCCGTGTGCTGGCGCTGCACAACCTCGGAACGCCGATCAAGGAGGCGGTGATGGCGCGGCCCACGTTCTTCCGCCACTACGACGGCGTGATGGTGGAGGGGCGGTATCTCTTCGCCCGCGACCGCGACGACCTCGCGGCGCAGACGGACTGGATTCGCAAGCAGGGGCTGAAGGTGATGGTGGACATGACGGGCAGCATCAACCTCTATCCGGACATGCGCCTCATCGACAACGATCCGAACGAGACGGCGCGGCAGGCGCAGGCGTGGTCCAACGCCCTCGACAAGGCGTCGATTCTCGGCGCGAAGGACGTACTGCTGGCGCTCCACCGCCACCCGGAGAACAACATGTCCGGCGAGGAGTCCAAGCGCCAGATGGTGCAGACGCTCAAACGCCTCTGCCGCGCGGCGGCGGAGAAGGGCATGACGGTCTACCTCCGCCAGTCGCCGCTGCGGCAGACGGGGGCGCTCAGTTCGCTGCCGCACTGGCGGACGCTCGTGGACGAGCCGAACTTCCGCCCCGCGCCGTCGCTTGCGGCGGAGATGCTTCTGGAAGAACGCGATCCGGTGAAACTGGCGCGGGCGATCGAACTGTTCGGCACGTCGCTCTGGCTGGTGTCCGCCCCCGCCGAGGACGTCTACGGGCAGCTCTATTCGCTGCACGAGCCGCTGGTCGGGCAGAAGGTCGTTTCAGACCTGAAGCCGCTCGTGGAGGCGTTGAAGAAGAAGAACGTCCGCCTCGTGTTCGAATCCATCTACCCGGACGCCGACGCCGAGTGGCGCGACGCGCGGCTTTTCGAGTAGCCGTGCCCGTACACGTTCCATGCACCGCCGGACGGCCTTGTGTGCCGTCCGGCGGTTGTTTTTCCGCATCTCCCGAAAACCGTATCTCATTACCGCCGAAAGGGTTTGACCCGTATGGGGACTTGTGATAGACTAACGCGAACTTTTCGAAGCATCAGGAAGTAGTCGCGGGTGCGGCTGCGCCAACCGAGCGGAAACGCCACGGTGGACTGACGAAGAAGGTCGTTTCCCGTGAGGGGGACGGTCGTTTTCCGAGATGCGCTTCGCAAGTACGAAGAAAGGCAAGACATGAGCACACAGTTGTTTTCCCGTCACGTTTTCACTTCTGAATCCGTTTCGGAGGGACATCCCGACAAGGTTGCGGATCAGATTTCCGACGCGGTTTTGGACGCCTGTTTGGCGGCGGATCCTCAGGCGCACGTTGCGTGCGAAACGATGGTCGGTCCCGGCCTCGTCGTCAACATGGGTGAAATTTCCGCGCAGGGATTCGAGTCGTTCAACCCCCAGCAGCTCGCCCGTGAGGTCGTGAAGGACATTGGTTACGACCGTCCGGCGGAAGGATTCAGTTGGGACACGTTCAATTACTTGAGCGCCCTCCACGGGCAGAGTCCCGACATTGCGCAGGGCGTCAACCGCGCGAAGGCCGAGCGGCAGGGCGCGGGCGACCAGGGGATGATGTTCGGCTATGCGTCGAACGAAACGCCCTCCCTCATGCCGGCGCCGATCGTCTACGCGCATGAACTTCTCCAGCACTTCACCCAGTTGCGCAAGACGGGGCAGATGAAGTTCCTCCGCCCCGATTCAAAGAGCCAGATTTCCGTGGTCTACGAAAACGGCCGCCCGACGGCGATTGAGACGGTTGTCATTTCGCACCAGACGACGGAGGAGGGCGCGAACAAGAAGACGTATGCGGAAATCGAGGAACGTGCCCGCGCGTTTTTGCAGCAGACGGAACTTCTGACGCCAAAGACGAAGTTCTACGTCAATCCCACGGGCAAGTTCGTCGTCGGCGGACCGACGGGCGACAGTGGTTTGACGGGGCGCAAGATTATTGTGGACACCTATGGCGGTATGGCCGCTCACGGCGGCGGCGCGTTTTCGGGCAAGGATCCGTCGAAGGTGGATCGCAGCGCGGCCTACTATGCGCGTTATGCGGCGAAAAACATCGTGGCCGCCGGGTTCGCGGATCGCTGTCAGATTCAGGTGGCGTACGCGATTGGCGTGGACAAGCCCGTGTCGTTCTGCGTGAAGACGTTTGGCACGGCGCATGGTACGACGAATGCGAAAATCGAGAAGATGCTGATGGGCGGCAAGGTGTTCGACTTCCGTCCCTATGCGTTGACGAAGGATTTGGGGCTTGACAAGCCGAAGGGCTGGCGTTACCGCGACACGGCGGCCTACGGTCATTTTGGTCGGTCGATCTTCCCCTGGGAGAAGACGGATCGCGTTGCCGCGGTGAAAGATCTGCTCGGATGAACGAGAGCGCGTTTTTTCAGGATCTCGCCGTCTTGATGGCGGTGGTCGGTTTCGTTTCGATTGTCTTCACCCGCTTCCACTGGCCGAAGGTCATCGGCTACTTGTTGGCGGGCGTCCTTCTGAGCGAACACACGTGGGGCGGGTCGTTCCTGGCCGATCCCAAGTCGATTGGGACGATCGGCCAGTTGGGCATCGTCTTCCTCATGTTCACGCTCGGTCTGGAGTTTAGTCCGACCGACATGAAGAAGGTCAAGCACGTGGTCGTGCCGACGGCGCTGTACGACGCGCTGTTGATGATCTGGTTCGGCTACACGGTGGGACGCGAGTTCCTGGGCTGGTCGTTCGTGCCGAGTCTCTTCCTCGGCGCGGCCATCTGCGATTCGGCCACAACGTTGCTGGCGAAGACGATCGACGAGATGAAGTGGAGCAAGCGGCCGTTCGTGCGCTACATTTTCGGCACGACGATTTGCGAGGACATCCTCTGCGTGGCCATCATCGCGCTGATCACGGGCGTGGCCCACGGGAAGGGGCTGGACGCCGGTACGGCCATGCTGTCGTTGGGCGGGCTGGGCGTGTTCTTCATCGGCGTTCTCGTCGTCGGTCTGATTTCCGTGCCGCGCCTTCTTAACCGCGTGGCGGCGCTCTACGACGACGAGGCGCTGTTGCTGACGCTGCTGGGGTGTTGCTTCCTCGTGTCGTTCGTCGCATTCAAGTTCGACTATTCGCTCGCGCTGGGCGCTTTTCTCGTCGGCATTCTGGGTGCGTCCAGCGACGTCCGCGAACGGCTTCATGAACTGGCCGCGCCGTTGCGCAACATGTTCGCCGCCGTCTTCTTCGTAACGATCGGTCTGTTGATCGACCCTGCGGCTTGTTGGCACAACCTGCCGGCGATTTTGGGTCTGACCGTACTGGTGCTCGTGGGCAAGGGGCTTAACTGCTTCATCATGTCGATTCTGACGGGGCAGAGCGTGAAGGACGCTGTGCAGACAGGATTCGGTTTGGCGCAGATTGGCGAGTTCGCCTACATGGTGGCGCTCATGTACATCACGTTGACGGACGACACATCCAATCCGATGTACCAGATTGTCGTGGGCGTGTCGCTGATTACGACGTGTCTGAACCCCGTGATGTTGAAGATTTCCGATCCCGTGGGCACGTGGTTGGAGAACCACCAGCCGGCGCGTCTGCGCGGTTGGATTGCGGCGTATCAGGAGTGGTTGACGCGCTTCCGCACGGCGGCCGTGCCGTCCCAGCTTCAGAAGCATCTCAACAGCCGGATTATTTGGCTGGGCGTTTTTGGCGCGTTGAACCTCTGCATCGCCGTCGTGGCATCTGTGCTGAACAACCAGGACTACACGAAGTTCTCGCCGTTCTTCGAGGAGCACAAGGCCATCTTCTTCTGCCTCGCGGCCAACGTCGTCTGCGTGTCGCTGCTCGCGCCCATCGCGGGCATGGCGCAGTCGTTGGGGCGCGACGTTGGATTCGTGTTGACGGGCGGAGCGCGGAAGGTCAAGCACTGGCAGGCCGCCGTGCGGCAGCTCGTGACGTGGATTGTGCTGGCGGCCGTCCTCACGTTGGCGTTCGCGGAAATCGTGATGCTCAACATCAGCCTTCTGCCGCACCAGCGTTGGGCGCGGATCGGCATTTTCGTGATTCTGATTATCGTGGGCATCTGCGGTTGGAAGCGTTTCAAGCGTGTCGGCCGGGTGGCGGGCTATCGGTTCCGCGAGGCGTTGGCCGCCGAGAAACGGCGCGCGCGCAAGACGAAGCGTCCGGCGGCGGCCGCCGCCGCGTTGCCGACCGTGCCGGGCGACTACTACGTTGAAATGGCGGTGGTGGACGGATCGCCCGCGATCGGGCAATCGGTGAAGTCACTTGACATTCGTGCGAAGACGGGCGCGAGCGTCGTCGACGTCATCCGCGCGGGCGAGCATCACCGCAACCCGTCGCCGACGTGGGAGTTCGCCGTCGGCGATATGGTCGTCGCCATTGGTTCGCCCCGGCAAATGGACGCCTTGAAAACGCTGCTGGCCGTCCAGCCGCCGTCCGCCGTCTGAGGCGCCGCCATGCCGCCGCTCTTCAAACTCGTTTCGGCGTATAAGCCGACCGGCGACCAGCCCGAGGCGATCGACACGCTCGTCAAGGGGCTTGAGGGCGGGGCGCAACGGCTCGTGTTGCAGGGTGTCACGGGTAGCGGCAAGACGTTCACGATGGCAAATCTGATTCAGCGTTGGAATCGCCCCACGCTGATTCTCAGCCACAACAAGACGTTGGCCGCGCAGCTCTTCGCCGAACTGAAGACGTTCTTCCCCGAAAACGCCGTCGAGTATTTCATCTCCTACTACGACTACTACCAGCCGGAGGCGTACATTCCGCAGACGGACACGTACATCGAGAAGGACGCCGCCGTCAACGACGAAATCGAGCGGTATCGTCTCGCGGCCACGAACGCGCTCATTGCCCGGCGCGACGTGATCGTGGTGGCGAGCGTGAGTTGCATCTATGGGTTGGGCGAATCGACCGAGTACCGCAACTTGGCCGTCAAGTTCGCCGTCGGCGACACGTGCGGGCGCGGCGATCTGGTGGAACGTCTCGTGGCGGCTCAGTACGTGCGCAACGAGATGGACTACGCGCCCGGCAACTTCCGCGTACGCGGTGACGTGGTGGACATCTTTCCCGCCTATGCGACGGACGGCATTCGGGTGGAGTTTTTCGGCGACGAAATCGATTCGATCCACGCGCTCTCCGTGCCGGATTTCCGTGTGGGCGTGGCCATGCCCGCCGCCGTCGTGACGCCCGCGAAGCAGTTTGTGATGCCGAAGGACAAGATGGAGGCCGCCTACGCGCGGATCGAGGACGAATTGCGCGAACGTCTGGCGTTCTTCGAGCGCGAGGGAAAGTACCTCGAAGCCCAGCGTATTCGCGAACGCACGGAGTACGACATCGAGATGATGCGCGAACTCGGCTACTGCAACGGCATTGAGAACTATTCGCGTCCGCTTACGGGCCGTGCGCCGGGCGAACCGCCGGAGTGCTTGCTCGACTATTTTCCCGACGATTTCCTGACGATCGTCGACGAGAGCCATGTGGCCATGCCGCAGGTGCGGGCGATGTACAACGGCGACCAGGCGCGGAAGCAGAAGCTCGTGGACTACGGGTTCCGTCTGCCGAGCGCGAAGGACAACCGACCGCTCACGTTCCCGGAGTTCGAGCGGAAGGTCCACCAGATCGTCTTCACGAGCGCGACGCCGGGCGACTACGAATACGACGTGTCGAGCGTCGTTGCGGAACAGGTGATTCGTCCGACGGGTCTGCTCGACCCTGAAATCGAGATGCGGCCGCTCAAAGGCCAGATCGACGATGTGATGGCGGAAATCCGTCGTGTGGCGGCGGCGGGCGATCGCATGTTGGTGACGACGCTCACGAAGCGGAGTGCGGAGGATCTGACGGCCTATCTACACGAGACGGGATTGCGCGTCGAATATCTCCACAGTGGCATTGACGCCTTGGAGCGCGTGGCGATTCTCGGGCGTCTCCGCCAGGGGGCGTTCGATTGTCTGATCGGCATCAACCTTCTGCGCGAGGGACTGGACTTTCCGGAAGTGGCGTGCGTGGCGATTCTCGATGCGGACAAGGAAGGTTTTCTGCGCTCCACGACATCGCTCGTCCAGACGGCGGGGCGTTGTGCGCGCCATGTGAAAGGGCGTGTGATTCTCTACGCCGACCACCAGACGGATGCCATTCGCGACCTGTTGCGGATCACGGCGAACCACCGGGCGCGTCAGATCGCCTATAACACGGCGCATGGCATCACGCCGACAAGCGTTCGACGCGCAATCAACGAATCCGTCTACGTCTACTCGGAGGCGAAAAAGACGGAACGCCGGGCTGTCGCGCCGCCGCCGGAGAAACGTGACGTGCAGGAGACGATTGCGGTGCTGCAGACGGAGATGCTGGAAGCGGCCGACGCGCTTGAATTCGAACGCGCCGCATTCTTGCGCGACCAGATCCGGGAACTCAAGTCGTTGTGACGATTTTCCCCCGTTCCTTTGATTTTCACTCCCATCCCCCTAAGTTTTGATATACTCTCTACCCTATGGACATCCTAAAGAAAATTTTTGGTACGAAGAACGCGCGTGACCTGAAGCGCATCCGTCCGATTGTGGCGGAAATCAACCGTATCGAGGCGGAGTACCAGTCCCGGAATTTTACGGACGCGGACTTCCCCCGCATGACGGCCGAGTTCAAGAAGCGTATCGCCGACGGCGAGACGCTTGACCGCATCCTTCCGGAGGCGTTTGCCCTCGTCAAGAACGCCTGCCGTCATCTGGTGGGGACGACCGAGGACGTGTGTGGCCACACGCTTACGTGGGACATGGTGCCGTTCGACTGCCAGCTCGTCGGCGGCATCGTGCTTCACCAGGGCAAAATCGCGGAAATGCAGACGGGTGAAGGCAAGACGCTCGTCGCCACGCTCCCGCTCTACCTGAACGCGCTCGCCGGCAAGAACGTACAGCTCGTGACGGTCAACGACTACCTCGCCCGCCGTGACGCGACGTGGATGGGGCATCTCTACAAGTACCTCGGCCTCACGGTCGGCTGCATCCAGAACTCGATGGATTCCGCCGAGCGTCGGGCGCAGTACCAGTGCGACATCACGTACGGCACGAACAGCGAGTTTGGTTTCGACTATCTGCGCGACAATGGCATGGCCGTTCAGCCCGACCAGGTGGTGCAGAACGGCCACAACTTCGCCATCGTGGACGAAGTCGACTCCATCCTCATCGACGAGGCACGGACGCCGCTCATCATCAGCGGCCCGGCGACGGTCTCCACGTCCCATCAGTACATGGCGATGAAGCCGCTCGTGGACACGATCGTCCGCCATCAGGTGAAGCAGTGCAACGAGTTTATCGCCGAGGCGAAAAAGGCGCTCGCGGCGAACGACACGTGGGGGTGCAAGAAGCGCATCTACCAGGTCTACCACTCGACGCCGAAGCACAAGCAGCTGCTCCACATGTTCGAGGAACCCGAAATCCGCAAACTCCACGAAGACGTGGAGATGGAAATGCTGTCCGAAATGCACAAGGAGGAGGCGCGGAGTCTGCGGGGCGAACTCTTCTTCACGATTGACGAGCGGACGCGCGAAGTGGCGTTGACGGACAAGGGTTGCGACAAGATGAATCCGCAGGATCCTTCGATGTTCGTCATCCCCGACCTTGCCAGCGAGATGAGCCAGCTGGACGGCGCGAACGATCTCTCCGTCGAGGAGAAGGCCAAGCGCAAGAGCCGGCTGCAGGCGGACTTCATGGAGCGTTCGGAGCGTGTGCACGTTGTCGACCAGCTCCTGCGTGCCTACTGTCTCTACGAAAAGGACGTCGATTACGTTGTCCAGGAAAACCACGTCTACATCGTGGACGAGTTCACGGGTCGCATTCTGCCGGGTCGCCGTTGGAGTGACGGCCTCCATCAGGCCGTGGAAGCGAAGGAAGGGGTCGAAATCGAGAAGGAGAGCCAGACGCTCGCCACGATCACGATCCAGAACTACTTCCGCCTCTACAAGAAACTCGCGGGCATGACGGGCACGGCGGAAACCGAAGCGCGTGAATTCAAGGACATCTACAAGCTCGATGTGGTGGCGATTCCCACGAACCGCCCCATCCGCCGTATCGACGGCAACGACCAGATCTATCGGACGCAGCGCGAAAAGTACAAGGCGATTATCGCGGAAGTCCAGAAACGCCATGCGGCCGGCCAGCCCGTGCTGCTCGGTACCGTTACGGTCGATACGTCGGAAGTTTTGTCGCGTCTGCTCAAGGCGGCCAAAATTCCCCACGAAGTTCTCAATGCGAAGAACCATGCGCGTGAAGCCGAGATCGTCATGCTTGCGGGCCAGCCGGGCGCGGTGACGATCGCCACAAACATGGCAGGACGTGGTACGGACATCAAGCTCGGGCCGGGCGTCGTGACGCTGCCGCCGGAGGTCGTCAAGAGCAACTTGGGACTGAAAGACAAGTTGCCGGGCGAGAAGGACACCATTCAGCAGATTCTGCTCGCGCATCCGCAGGGGCTGCACGTGATCGGGTCGGAACGCCACGAATCGCGGCGTATCGACCGCCAGTTGCGCGGCCGCTGTTCGCGTCAGGGCGATCCGGGCAGTTCGCAGTTCTACATTTCGCTGGAAGACAATCTGATGCGTCTCTTCGGATCGCAGAAGATCAGCGGCATCATGCAGCGTCTCGGCATGAAGGAAGGTGAGGTGATGGAACACCGCTTCCTGAACAAGAGCGTCGAGACGGCGCAGCGGCGCGTTGAACAGCAGAATTACGCAATCCGGAAGCGGACGCTCGAATTCGACGACGTGATGAACAAGCAGCGTTCGATTGTCTACGAACTGCGCGGCACGATTCTCAGTGGCGGGCCGGACGTCGTGCACGGCACGATTCTGGACGTGTTCAATGACCTCGTGCAGACCCAGAGCGAACGCCATCTGTCCGACCCGAAGGGGAGCGGCGTGGAGGCATTCTGCGACTGGGTTGCCGGCACGTTCCCCGTGCTCGTCGACGCTGCCGCGCTCAAGCCGTTCCTCGGCGAACCCGGCAAGGCGGGCGAATACGTTTTCAATCTCGTCAAGGACGCCTACGAGGCGAAGTGCCGGAGCGAAAATCCCGACGTGCTGCCGGATATGGAACGCGGCGTCTTCTTGCAGTGCATTGACCGCGAATGGCAGGACTACCTGCGGGCGATGGACGAATTGCGCCACAACGTGAACCTTCGTTCGTACGGTCAGCGCGATCCGTTGATCGAGTACAAGCGCGAGGCGTTCGACATGTTCGAGAACTTGATGAACACGATCAAGTCGGGCGTGGCGAGCTACGAGTTCCGCGCCACGACGGAGCGGAACGTGCGGCGCATGATCATGGCGCGCGCGATTGCGGAGGCGAATGCCGAAGCGGCCGAAGCCGTCAAGAACGGCGCGTCGCAGGAAGAGGCGAAACGGATCGCGCAGGAAAAGGTGCAGCGCGCGATGGTGGAGAACGCGCTCGCGGAAGCGAACGCCCGTGCCGGTGCGGCGTTGCAGAACGGCGCCACGCAGGACGAGGCGCGGCAGATCTTCGAGCAGGTACTTGCGCAGATGAACATCCGCGTCGTCCAGAACCCGCCGTCGGGGGCCGAGTCGCCCGCCGCCGTGGAGAATGGCCCTGCCGAACCGCCGCCGGCTGAGCCGCCCGCGCCCGTCGAGCAGAAGCCGGTCGAGCCGCCGCCACCTGTGGCGGAAGAGCCGAAAGCCGCGCCGCCGCCGCCCGCGCCGGAACCGGCGAAAAAGGACGTTGGCGACGTCTTTGCGAGCATGATGAGCGAAATGTCGGGGCAGCGCGTTCAGGCCGTTCGTCGGCCGCCGCCAGGCGCACGGCCGGGAATGCCGATTGTCGGACGCAACGATCTGTGTCCATGCGGCAGCGGGAAAAAATACAAAAAGTGCTGTGGGCGTGGTCAGATGTGACGGACTGTTTCGCCGTACAGGGCATTGACGCCCTGATGGCGAAACAACGAAAGCGAAAAGGAGTTAGACCATGAACAAGTTCAAGAAAGTCTGTTTGTGCGCGGTGGCGCTGTGCCTGTCCCTGACGGCGTGTGCGTGGGGGCCTGGGCCGGGGCCGCGCGGACACCACCACCATCATCACCACAGCACGGGCGTTGCCATTGGCGCGGGTATTTTGGGTGCGGGTCTGTTGGCTGCAACGATCTACGATGCGACGCGCCCGCCGCCTCCGCCGCCCGTGGTTGTCACGCCCGCCCCTGTCGTCGTGCAGCCCGCGCCGGTTGTGCAACAGGTTGTTACGCCTGCGCCCGTGGTGCAAACGGGACGGTATGAAACCCGTGTCCAGAACGTCTGGGTGGAAGGCCGTTATGTCGACCAGCAGACGGGGCAGGGGACGGTGCGTGTGTGGCAGCCCGGCCACTATGAACAGCAGTCCACGCAAGTTTGGGTTCAGTAGTCAAGGAACATCCGTATAAGGAGAGGGTGAATTGGCCAGCGAATTCCTCGTATTCGACCATGTGACGAAACGCTTCGGTGCCTTGACGGCGGTCAACGACGTTTCGATTTCAATCAAAAAAGGCGAATTCTTCTCGCTCCTAGGCCCGTCGGGATGCGGTAAAACGACGTTGCTGAGAATGCTCGGCGGCTTCGAGCGGCCGGATTCCGGACGGATCTATCTGGATGGCAAGGACATCACGGACGCGCCGCCGAACGCGCGGCGCGTCCACACCGTCTTCCAGAACTACGCGCTCTTCCCGACGATGACGATTTGGGACAACATCGCCTTTTCGCTTCGTCTGGCCAAGAAGCCGAAAGAGGAAATTGAGGAAGCGGTGGACGCGATTCTGGAGATGATCCAGATGTGCGACCACGCTTGGAAATATCCGAACCAGTTGTCGGGCGGGCAGAAGCAGCGCGTGGCCATTGCGCGTGCGCTGGTGGATCGTCCGCAGGTACTGCTGCTGGACGAACCGCTCGCAGCGCTCGACCTGAAATTGCGCCAGCATATGTTGCTGGAACTCGATACGATCCACGATCAGGTCGGCATCACGTTCATGTACGTCACGCACGATCAGGGCGAGGCCATGTCGCTGTCCGACCGTATTGCGGTTATGAATCGCGGCAAGGTGGAGCAGCTTGACACGGCGGCGAAGATCTACGAGGCGCCCGTATCGAGTTTCGTCGCGGCGTTCATTGGCGACACGAACTTCTTCGCGGGTGAAATCGTTTCGACGGACGGTGACTACTGCACGATCGACTGTCCGGGATTCGCGGCCATCCAGGCGTTCAACGACAAGAATCTCGTTGTCGGGCAAAAAGTCCATCTGTCGGTTCGCCCCGAAAAAATCCGCGTCACGCTCAATCCGCCGCCGCCGGAGAAGGGCGCGGGCATCAACGTCTTTCAGAGCCAGGTTACGGATGTCATCTACCAGGGCGTCTACACGAAGTACTGGCTGCGAAGCAACGGTCGTAGTGTAAGCGCCTTGAAACCGCATTCGCGCTTCCTGCTCGATCAGGAAGCGATTACGTGGAATGACAAGGCCTATATGTGGTGGCATCCGGATGACGGCTACATGATTGAGAACTTCAACGCGATGGATGAATCCCTCGTGCAGGCGCCGCCGGCGGCGAAAGGACCGGTGGCGTCATGAAGGGGACGTCGCGCGGACGGTGGTCGGAATGGTTTGTCACCGCGCCGTCCTTTCTCTGGTTGTTCCTTTTCTTCGCCGTTCCCACGCTCATCGTCCTTTCCTTCACGTTCCACGGGCATACGCCCAACGGTGGCGTGGCGGATGCCTGGTCGATGGAGACGTGGCGCGCGCTTGTCGATCCGGACTATCCGGCAATCGTCTGGCGCACGATTCGCCTCTCGTTCGTCGTGACGGTCTGGTGCATCTTGCTGGCTCTGCCGTGTGCCTACGCGATTGCGCGGATGCACAAGAAGTTCCGTGCGCTCGTTGCGGGGTTGATTATGCTGCCGTTCTGGACGAGTTTCGTCGTTCGCGTGTTCGCGTGGAAGACGATGCTTCACCCCGACGGGTGGTTGCAGACGTGTTTCACGGCGTTTCTCCGGTTTCGCGAATGGCTCTTCGATTGGTTGCCGGGATTTCTCCAGTCCTTTTTCGTGGGGTTGGGGTTGGCGACGAAAGGGCCGTTCGATCCGGCGACGGCGACGATTCTCGATTCCGAGGCCGCTGTGGTGCTCGTGTCGGTTTACACGTTTCTGCCGTTCGCGATTATGCCCATCTACACGGCCGCCGAGAAATTTGATTTCTCGCTTTTGGAAGCGGCGCGTGATTTGGGGGCGCGAGGGTTCTACGCATTCCGTAAAATCTTCATCCCCGGCGTCAAGCAGGGTATCGTTTCGGCAATTCTTATGGTTTTCATTCCCGCCATCGGCTCCTATGTGATTCCGCAAATGCTGGGCGGGACGGACTGTGTGTTGATCGGCAACAAGATTTTCATGCGTGCGATCCAGAACCGCAACATTCCCCATGCGTCGGCGCTTGCCACGCTCATGGCGTTTTCCGTCCTCGTGCCGCTCGGCTGTGCAATGTGGTGGAAGCGGCGGCAGGATTTGCGTGACCGCAAACGGCTGGCCTCGGAAACGGCTCGCCGCATGACGGGAGGTTCCGTGTCGTGAAACGTTCGTTCTTCTCGCGTCTCGTGCTGGCGCTCGTACTCGTTTTTCTCTACGTGCCGATTCTCTTCGTTGTTGCGTATGGATTCGTTCCCAACGGCATTACGATGCAGTTTACGGGGGCGGATGGGACGTTCCTCGGTTTCACGACGAAATGGTACCAGCAGATTTTTACGGGGGCGGGGTCTGTCCGCAAACTCCTGCAGAGTTTCTGGTTGTCGGTTGAAATCGCCGGTCTGGCCACGTTGGCGTCCTGCGTGCTGGGGACGACGGCGGCTCTCGCGCTCCACCGTTGGCGGGGGCGTCTGCAAAGCCTCCACCACGCGCTCGTCTACACGCCGCTCGTCATGCCCGACATTCTCATCGGCATTTCCCTGCTGATGCTCTTCGTGGCGTGTCGCGTCGAGTGCGGGTTCTGGACGATTTTCATTGCGCACGTCACGTTCTGCGTGTCCTACGTGGCCATGACCGTGCTGGCGCGGCTGCAGGATTTCGACAACGCGATCATCGAGGCGGCCTACGATCTGGGCGCGGGGCCGGTCTACACGTTCTTCAAAGTCGAGCTGCCAATCTTGATGCCGGGCATTGTCGCGGGCGGTCTGCTCGCGTTTACGCTGTCGATCGACGACGTGGTGATCACATCGTTCGTCAACGGCGCGGGGACGAATACGTTCCCGACGTACGTCAGTTCGATGGTGAAGCACTCGAAGAATCTGCCGGCCGTCTTTGCGCTCTCGACGCTCATGCTCGTCGGCACGTGTGCACTCGTTTGCGTCTCCAAGGCACTGGCCAATCTGCGCCAGAAAAAAGTCGGCTGACACGCAAGCCGTCAGAAAGTCCAGCTTCTTTCTCTTAGGATGCGTAGACACACTTTTATGTTGGGGTCGCGGGTCCGATCCCCGCCAGTCCGACCACTAGCCCGCAAACAAACCACTTTCTGCAAAACGTATCGCGGCCTTTACGCGCTTTTGTGGTACAATGTTCGCCTATGGAAGGAACAGGACGAACATGAAACGAACGATGTTGGGACTTGGAATCGGCGCGGTCTGCTGGGCGCAGGCCGCCGTCACGTTGCCGGATCTTTTCGGCGACCACGCCATTGTGCAGCGGGCGGCCGATACGGCCGTTTGGGGGCGTGAAACGCCGGGCGGGCGCGTCGTGGTGGAACTCGGCGGCGTTTCCGCGACGGCGAAGGCTGGGGACGACGGCTGGTGGCGGGTGTCGCTCGATACGCGCCGGCTTGCGGACGGTCCGTTTGACCTCCGTGTGAAAGGTGCCACGAACGAGGTCGTCTCGAAGGACATTCTCGTGGGCGAGGTCTGGCTTGCGGCCGGGCAGAGCAACATGGAGTTCACGATGAAGGGCGGCTTCGGCGCGGTCTGGGACTGGGAGGCACGCGTGAAGACGTGCGCGAACCGTCCGATCCGAATGTTCCGCGCCGTCCACGGACGTGCATCCGCACCCGTCAAAGGAGACGCGCGTGGCATTTGGCGCGTGATCGACCCGACGAATCTTGGCGCCGTCACGGCCGTGGGCTATTCGTTCATCGACACGGTGCAGAAGCGTCTCGGCGGTGCGGCGGGCGTGGTGGACATTTCTTGGAGCGGGACGCGCTGCTGGGCCTGGATGAGCCGTGCGCGGATCGATTCCGTACCCGAACTGAAAGCCGAACGGATTCGGCAGGAGGAACAGACGGCGAAGGGCGTTACGGTGCCCAAGCCCGTCGTGATGTGTTGGAACAACCAGTTCTATCCCGTGTCGCAGATGAGCCTACGTGGCGTGATTTGGTATCAGGGCTGTTGCGATTCGGGTCTACCCGACGGCATCCACACGTATCCGAAATGGCTGGCG
>CAYZYQ010000034.1:0-25669 GCA_964482645.1 uncultured Lentisphaeraceae bacterium
CCGCGCGTACGCGGTCGAACCGTTGAGCATCTCCAAATCACCGCCATACGAGGCCTGATACGGCACGCTCGACAACGATTCGCTCTTTTCATAGGCTTCAATCACGCGATCGATTTCTTCACCAGAATCTGTCAACCGCTGAAGCAACGCCACTCCAACCTGTGTCCCCAAAGGCCCCCCTTCGTCCACTACGCCGGCTAGCATCCTGTTAGAAAAATCGTTGATACGTTTATTAAAGAAATCGTCGATGGTCTTGGTGTCAAACGTCTTCGAAGAATGACTGCTCGCAATCTCGGGGAAACACGTGCGACCGACTTCCGCAGCCGTCAACGGATTACCTCCCTTCTTGTTCTCCAACGCGATAAGTACATCGAGGTGCTTCAGCATACGTGCGATAAAAATAAAACGGCTATCGAACCCTGTGACGGACGAAGTTGGCGGACACAGTACATTGTACGTCCTGAAAACAATGCCGCGCTTTTCCGGCGACACCTGCAACAACGTCGCCGTAAACGCCCTGTTTGCCCCACGCCCGAAGAAACTTGCAACGGGATTGTTTGTGAAATCGAGCAACTTCTCCGGACTCAATTCCGCCAATTCCGTAGAAGCATTGTGGGCGATATCCGCGAAGACAAAATGCGCGAACCCCCTGAGATTCTTCTCTTGAAACTGCTCGCTTAAGGCATTCTTCGGCTTCGGCCGACGGCCATCACAGACGTCGCGGAACAACGCATCAAACTTCCCGATGAGGCGTACCCCATGCCGAAAGTTCTCCGCACTCGTCATGAACCGCCCACCACAGTTCATCAAGCGGTTGGCCACGCCCGTGGGCGAACACGCGGATTCAACCGCCCTGTCGATCGAGCACCTCATCGCCCGCTGGTAAAACGCGGCGGCCTTGGCTAGGTTCTCGCACTGGTCGGCGTCGTACCCGAACGACCGCACGGCCATCTCGAACGGTACGCTCTTCCGAATCTTGTCCGTCACCTTTGAAACCGTTTTCAGCGAAATCGTGAAGAGGGATGCGACGGCTGTTTCAACCCTACATCCTGTCGCCGCCTGATAGTCCGCCGCAGTTCTGACGAGGTCGTGGAACTGCTCTCCCGTGGGAACGGGCAGGCAGTAGGCTTTCGCCTGCTTGAGAATCGCCGGGACGAACTGGCTGTAGTCCACGTTGCCAATCGCGGCGTCGATGGCCGTTTTGACGGCCATGATCCGGCGGGCGGTCAACGGACGCCCCTTGCCGTAGTCCTTCATCTTCATCGCGGCACGGACGTTTTCGGGAATGTTGTCTTCGCCGCCGAACATCTCGGCCACGGCGGACTTGAACAGGTCGCGCGTCGCGTTGTTCGCCTCCTTGTTCGCACGGGAACGGAAGAGTGCGGAGAACCCGCCCACCTTGTCGTCGTTCGTATCGGCCAATCTCAAATCCCGATTCCAAATCACAGGGCGGAAACCCCTGGCGTCCGGACGGCCGGGCGTTCCGACCTGTACGCTCTCGGCTCGGACAATCGTCGCGTCGCCGCCGCCGGCGACCGTGGTGTGTTGGCTGGCGTGTTCAACGAAACGCGCCAGGTCTGCACTGTAGTTGTCGAGATTCACGTTCATTTCGTCACTCCTTTCACCTAGCGATTCCTTATTTTCATGGGCGTGACCGTCGTGTTGCCGTTTCGCTCGATCGCCACCTCCCAACGGAAATTCACGGCGTCCGAAGGGGTATTGGAACACACGATCGTGACAGTACCCGTTTCCGGATCTTGCGACAATGTGTGCAAGACGTCCGACGATTCCATTCCTGGCCGGTAAACGAGATTCGTCCGTCCCGCCTGCGAAAGACTCAACAATACGGCGGTTGCCTGTCGCCAGTTTCCCTTGCCGCACAACGTCTCAATCTTGTCGGCCACCCGTTCGGCGACCACTTCCTTGGGAAGTTCATTCCCCCCTTCGATACGCGACACGCCAAGGTTGCGTTCTAGACTCTGACGGACTTCGTCCACATCACGACGGAAATCCCCAATGAACTGATTCCGCGCGTACGCGGTCGAACCGTTGAGCATCTCCAAATCACCGCCATACGAGGCCTGATACGGCACGCTCGACAACGATTCGCTCTTTTCATAGGCTTCAATCACGCGATCGATTTCTTCACCAGAATCTGTCAACCGCTGAAGCAACGCCACTCCAACCTGTGTCCCCAAAGGCCCCCCTTCGTCCACTACGCCGGCTAGCATCCTGTTAGAAAAATCGTTGATACGTTTATTAAAGAAATCGTCGATGGTCTTGGTGTCAAACGTCTTCGAAGAATGACTGCTCGCAATCTCGGGGAAACACGTGCGACCGACTTCCGCAGCCGTCAACGGATTACCTCCCTTCTTGTTCTCCAACGCGATAAGTACATCGAGGTGCTTCAGCATACGTGCGATAAAAATAAAACGGCTATCGAACCCTGTGACGGACGAAGTTGGCGGACACAGTACATTGTACGTCCTGAAAACAATGCCGCGCTTTTCCGGCGACACCTGCAACAACGTCGCCGTAAACGCCCTGTTTGCCCCACGCCCGAAGAAACTTGCAACGGGATTGTTTGTGAAATCGAGCAACTTCTCCGGACTCAATTCCGCCAATTCCGTAGAAGCATTGTGGGCGATATCCGCGAAGACAAAATGCGCGAACCCCCTGAGATTCTTCTCTTGAAACTGCTCGCTTAAGGCATTCTTCGGCTTCGGCCGACGGCCATCACAGACGTCGCGGAACAACGCATCAAACTTCCCGATGAGGCGTACCCCATGCCGAAAGTTCTCCGCACTCGTCATGAACCGCCCACCACAGTTCATCAAGCGGTTGGCCACGCCCGTGGGCGAACACGCGGATTCAACCGCCCTGTCGATCGAGCACCTCATCGCCCGCTGGTAAAACGCGGCGGCCTTGGCTAGGTTCTCGCACTGGTCGGCGTCGTACCCGAACGACCGCACGGCCATCTCGAACGGTACGCTCTTCCGAATCTTGTCCGTCACCTTTGAAACCGTTTTCAGCGAAATCGTGAAGAGGGATGCGACGGCTGTTTCAACCCTACATCCTGTCGCCGCCTGATAGTCCGCCGCAGTTCTGACGAGGTCGTGGAACTGCTCTCCCGTGGGAACGGGCAGGCAGTAGGCTTTCGCCTGCTTGAGAATCGCCGGGACGAACTGGCTGTAGTCCACGTTGCCAATCGCGGCGTCGATGGCCGTTTTGACGGCCATGATCCGGCGGGCGGTCAACGGACGCCCCTTGCCGTAGTCCTTCATCTTCATCGCGGCACGGACGTTTTCGGGAATGTTGTCTTCGCCGCCGAACATCTCGGCCACGGCGGACTTGAACAGGTCGCGCGTCGCGTTGTTCGCCTCCTTGTTCGCACGGGAACGGAAGAGTGCGGAGAACCCGCCCACCTTGTCGTCGTTCGTATCGGCCAATCTCAAATCCCGATTCCAAATCACAGGGCGGAAACCCCTGGCGTCCGGACGGCCGGGCGTTCCGACCTGTACGCTCTCGGCTCGGACAATCGTCGCGTCGCCGCCGCCGGCGACCGTGGTGTGTTGGCTGGCGTGTTCAACGAAACGCGCCAGGTCTGCACTGTAGTTGTCGAGATTCACGTTCATTTCGTCACTCCTTTCACCTAGCGATTCCTTATTTTCATGGGCGTGACCGTCGTGTTGCCGTTTCGCTCGATCGTCGTTTTCCAACTGAATTTCACGGCGTCCGAAGGGGTATTGGAGTACTCAATCGTGAAGATACCCGTTTTCGGATCTTGCGACACTTTGAACTGGTAGTCCGTCTGTTGCGATAGTTGGTCGTCCGCCTGTTTCGTTTTTGGCAGGTAGACGATGTTTGACCGTCCCGAGTGCGAAAGAGTCCTCAATACGGCGGTTGCCTGTCGCCAGTTTCCCCTGCCGCACAACGTCTCAATCTTGTCGGCCACCCGTTTGGCGACCACTTCCTTAGGAAGTTCATCCCCCCCCCCCTCGGTACGCGACACACCAAGGCTCTCTGCCAGTTTCTGACAGTTTGTGTCCCCCTCACGAACGAAATCATTAATGAACCGCGCCCGCGCGTACGCGGTCGAACCGTTGAGCATCTCCAAATCACCGCCATACGAGGCCTGATACGGCACGTTCGACAACGATTTGTTATTTTCAAAGGCATCAATCACATGATCGATTTCTTCACCAGAATCTGCCAACCGCTGCCACAACGCCCCTAAAAGATCCCCCTCCATCCCTGGGTCATCGCGGGGTACCTTTTCTTCACAATATTCTAGGACGCGGCCTTGCAAGAAAGCGTCGATGGCCTTGCCGTTAAACGTCTGCGAAGAACTCCCACCCAAAATCTCAGGGAAACACGTACGACCGACATCCACGGCCGTCAACGTCTTACCGCTCTTCTCCAACGCGATAAGTGCATCGAGGTGCTTCAGCATACGTGCGATGAAAATCGGACTGCTATTGGGAGGGTTTGTGTCGGACAAATCGTCCGGCCGCGGACACAGCGCATTGTATGCCCTGAAAATAGTGCCGCGCTTTTCCGGCGGCACCTGCAACAACGTCGCCGTACACGCATTGTTTGCCCCACGCCCGAAGAAACTTGCAACAGGATTGTTTGCGAAATCAACCAACTCCTCCAGACTCAAATTCCACAATTTCGTAGAAGCATTGTGGGCGATATCCGCGAAGATAAAATGCGCGAATCCCCTGAGCTTCTCCGCATTGAACAACTCGCGTGAGGCACCCACCGGCTGCTGCCGAGTGCCATCACAAACGCCGCGGAACCACGCATCAAACTCCCCGATGAGGCGTACCCCGTGCCGAAAGTTCCCCACATTCTCCATAAACCGCCCACCACAGTTCATCAAGCGGTTGGCCACGCCCGTGGGCGAACACGCGGAGTAAATCGCCTCTTTCCTCGTACAAGCACCCTGCACCGCCCGATGATAGAGTATGGCGGCCTTGGCCAGACTTACTTCCTGGTCGGCGGCGTACCCGAACGATTTCATGGCCGCACGAAAATCATTTCTTGCCCTTATCTTCGCCGTGATCGCGGAGTCGATGGCCGTTTTGACGGCCAGAATCCGGCGGGCGGTCAACGGCCGCCCCTTGCCGTAGTCATTCATCTTCATCGCGGCGCGAACGTTTTCGGGAATGTTCCATTCGCCACCAAACGTTTCGGCCACGGCGGACTTGAACAGGTCGCGCGTCTCGTTGTTCGCGGCCTTGTTCGCACGGGAACGGAAGATTGCGGTGAATCCGCCCGCCTTGTCACTAGTCGCATCGTCCCAGATCCGAGTTTGACGAGTACGGGGTCCGAATCTAGTTAGTAATTTTTCGCTTTCCATGCGGGTCTGAATAACCGTTTCGTCGCCAACACCGTTGGTGGCATGACGGTTCGCCATTTTGATGAAGTCGTCCAACGTTGCATCCCGAACACTCAGTGGTATTGGTATTCTCATTGTCGTCTCTCCTCGTTTTGTGGGTTAAGCGATTTGTTTGCGAGTACCTTCTGACATCAGTACACGCGTCGTTTGGAAAGGTTACAGCCCGGATGGCTGAAACTTCCCTCAATCCACACAATGCAGAGGCCGTGGAAATGGAAAAGTAACGTGCGCTCTGCACCGTAGTTGTCGAAATTCACGTTCATTTCATCACTCCTTTCACCTAGCGATTCCTTATTTTCATGGGCGTGACCGTCGTGTTGCCGTTTCGCTCGATCGTCGTTTTCCAACTGAATTTCACGGCGGTCGAAGGGGTATTGGAGTACTCAATCGTGAAGGTACCCGTTTCCAGATCGTGCGACACTGTGCGCTGAACGTTCGACGGGGCCATTCCTGGCAGGTAAACGAGATTCGCCAGTCCCGATTGCGAAAGACTCAACAGTACGGCGGTTGCCTGTCGCACGTTTCCCTTGCCGCACAACGTCTCAATCTTGTCGGCCACCCGTTTGCCGACCTCTTCCACAGGAAGTTCATTCCCCCCATCGGTACGCGACACATGAAGGTGAAGTTCTAGATTCTGACGGACTTCGTCCACATCACGACAGAAATCTTTAAGGAACTGATCCCGCGCGTACGTGGTCGAACCGTTGAGCATCCCCAAACCACCGCTATACGAGGCCTGATACGGCACGTTCGACAACGATTTGTTATTTTCATAGGCATTAATCACGCGATCAAATTCTTCACCAGAATCTGTCAACCGCTGCAACAACGCCAGTGAAACCGCCCCTGACATTGTTTGGTCATGTACCTTAGTTAGACAATATCTTGTGATGCCGCCCAGCAAGACAGCGTCGATGGTCTCGCTGTTAAACGTCTGCGAAGAACTCCTGCTCGCAATCTCGGGGAAACACGTACGACCGACATCCACGGCCGTCAACGTTTTACCGCTCTTCTCCAACGCGATAAGTGCATCGAGGTGCTTCAGCATACGTGCGATGAAAATCGGACTGCTATTGGGAGGGTTTGTGTCGGACAAATCGTCCGGCCGCGGACACAGCGCATTGTATGCCCTGAAAATAGTGCCGCGCTTTTCCGGCGGCACCTGCAACAACGTCGCCGTACACGCATTGTTTGCCCCACGCCCGAAGAAACTTGCAACAGGATTGTTTGCGAAATCAACCAACTCCTCCAGACTCAAATTCCACAATTTCGTAGAAGCATTGTGGGCGATATCCGCGAAGATAAAATGCGCGAATCCCCTGAGCTTCTCCGCATTGAACAACTCGCGTGAGGCACCCACCGGCTGCTGCCGAGTGCCATCACAAACGCCGCGGAACCACGCATCAAACTCCCCGATGAGGCGTACCCCGTGCCGAAAGTTCCCCACATTCTCCATAAACCGCCCACCACAGTTCATCAAGCGGTTGGCCACGCCCGTGGGCGAACACGCGGAGTCAATCGCCTGATTCCTCGTACAAGCACGACAGTGCATCGCCTGCTGGTAGAACATGGCGGCCTTGGCCAGACTTACTTCCTGGTCGGCGGCGTACCCGAACGATGCCACTTTCGCTTGAAAATAATCGCTTGCCCTTATCTCCGCCGTGATCGCGGAGTCGATGGCCTTTTTGACGGCCAGGATCCGGCGGGCGGTCAACGGCCGCCCCTTGCCGTAGTCATTCATCTTCATCGCGTCAACGACGTTATCGGGAATGTTCTCTACGCCACCAAACGTTTTAGCCACGGCGCACGCGAACAATTTGCGCGTATTGTCGTTCGCGTCCTTGTTCGCACGGGAACGGAAGATTGCGGCGAATCCGCCCGCCTTGTCGCCAGGCGAATCGGCCAACGTCAGGCGAGAAGGCCAATACATGCCATAATCCTTGGTTCCGATGTACTCCCTGCCGGCCCGAATAACCGTCGCGTCGCCAACACCGTCCGTAGCATGACGGTTCGCCTGCTGGATGAAACGCGCCAAGTCTGCACTGTAGTTGCCAATGTTATTCACATCCATCGTCGTCTCTCCGCGTTTTGTGGGTTAAGCGATCTGTTTGCGAGTTCCTTCTGACATCAGTACACGCGTCGTTTGGAAAGGTTACAGCCCGGATGGCTGAAACTTCCCTCAATCCACACAATGCAGGGGCCGTGGAAATGGAGAAGCAATGTGCGCGGTCCGCGGGGCAGCAGCACGTCGAACAGACCGAGATGCGGACAAAACCCCGTCGGCCGCCCACCCGTCCACGCCACGACCGCCTCCGGCCGCACGGCCAGCGTGTCGCCGTCCGCAACCGAAAGGCGCATCGTGCGGCTCGCCGTCGCCAGCACGACCCATTCGCGCCCGAACGTCGTCACGCAGAGGGCGCGGGCGAAGCTCATCGGAATGACTTTCACGAGATGCGCCGCCGTGCGGGCCTCGGCCGGCGCCACGAGCACCTTGTCCGTCACGGCGCTGACGGGCGCGGCGCACGGGACGTGCGTCAGGAACGGTCGCGCCGCGTCGGCGCAAACCGTACGCCCATCCGTCTCCACGAGGTCGAGCCGAGCACGGTCGCGCACGATCCAGCCCTTGCGGGGACGCCGCCGGAACGCGCCGAAGGACGCGACGGGCTGGGCGCGGCCCATCAGCCACGCGCCGGCGCCGATTTCGGCGAATCCACGCGCAATGGTCACGTCGGCGGCCATTCTACTTCTTCGCCTCCTTCTCCGCCTCCTGCTCGATTTGCTTCCACGCGCGTTTGTCCGCTTTCAGCCGTTCGTCCGTTTTCGCGCGTTCGATTTTGCGGAGGGCGCGGGCATGGTCGATTTCGGCGGCGCGGCGTTCGTACGCGGCGTCGTCCCGCTCGCGGCGACGGGCGTTCGTCTCCTCGCGCTCTAGGTCGCGCCGCCGCCGCACCGCGTCGCTCGCCTCGGCGTCGTCTTCCAGTTTCTCGGCCTCGGCGACGTTCCGCAGGCGCGTGGCCTGAAGGCGGGTGAGCATTTCGGCGTCGAGATCCACGATGTGCGGCGACAGGATGAACATCCGCTGCACCGTCTCCTGCTTGACGGACGTGCCGCCGAAGAGCCAGCCGATCCACGGAATGTCGCGCAGATACGGAATCCCCCAGCCGCCCGATTCCTCGATGTCGCGCAGATAGCCGGCCAGCATGATGGATTCATCCTCGAACACGGCGGACTGCGTCTGAAGCGTGGACGAGCGCGTCATCGGCATGGCGTCGACGGTGATGGACTCGAACCCGCCGTCGTCGAGGCGCAGGGAGAGCCAGACCTGGTTGGCGACGTTCGTAGTGGGAGCGGGGACGATGCGCGGCTTGATCTGCAACGTCGTGCCCGCGCTGACGTCTTCCAGCGAGGCGACTTCCGTGCCGATGACACGCACGTGGTAGCTCTGCATGTCGGTCATCTGCGCGGCAAGGTTGTTCACGGTGAGAAGCGACGTGCGGGAAATGTTGCGCGCCTTCCCCTTCTCCTTGAGCGCGGTGAGCGAGGCGGCCACCTGCACGTCGTCGCCCAGATAGGAGAGTGCGCCCGCCAGCCCCTTGCCGCTGAGCGTTTCCGTCTCGAAGAGATTGGCGGCGTTCTGCCCCGCGCCGCCGGCGAACTCGCTGCGCGAACCCGTGACCTTCAGCGAAAGCTGCCAGTCGAGCGCGTCCTTCCGGGAGAGTTCGACGACCGTCACGTCGATTTCCACGAGTTTCTGCGGCACGTCGAGCTGCCGGATCAGCCGTTCGTACATGCCCATGCGCGACGCGACGTCACGCACGACGACGGCGTTGAGACGATTCTCCGGGCGGATGATCGGACGGTAGGCGGCGTTCATGTTCGATTCAAGCGACGCCCGCGCCGCCGCGTTCGTGTCGCCCCCCTCGCGCACCGTCGCATCCGAACTGGCCGACATCAACTCCTCAAGAAGCCGCGCCACGCCCTTGATGGTCATCGTGGATTCGGGCGACGCGACGGAGAACGACACGTCGTCCGCCCACGTGTTAACGAGCGGGAAGAGCCGCATTTCCACCTCGTTGAACGTACGCTTTTCGCGCAGACTGTCGGCGCGGGAGACGAGTTCGGCCACGAGCGCGACGTAGCGCGGCGGGCCAGAGACGAGGACGATTTCGTCGTTGGACGTCGTTTTCAGCGGGAACCGGGCGTCCTCCACGCCGAGTTCGGCGAGCATGGCGCGGACCTCGCCAGCTTTCATGTACGCAAGGTCGAGCAGGAGCGTCCGGATTTCGCCCGCGCCGTAGAGGTAGAGCGCCGCGCCGTCGTAGTACCAGGTCAGGTTGTGGATGGTGGCGAGGCGGTCGAGAAAATCGTCCGGCGGCACGTCGCGGAACTCGCCGGAGAAGACGCCCTGCACGCTTTCCGACATCACGACGGACAGCCCTTCGGCGACGGCGAACGTGTCGAGCGCCGTGCGCAGATCCATGTCGCGGGCGACGAGCGTATAGGCCGCCGTCTTCCACGGAATGTTCGTCTTCGCGCGCGACGGCGCGGAAACGGCGGCCCGGGCGCCAGACCCAAGCCCCAACAGCGCCAGCAGCGCCACAAGTCGTATTGAAAATCGTTTCACGCAGTTGTCTTTCTTATGGCCGAATGATCATTTCAGAGAAAAGGGAATCGGACGAACCGTCCACCGAGCGCCGCGCCTCCACACGCGCGCGCCACCAGTCGCACGAATCCGCGAACGCCTCGAACAGACGGCGCAGACGATGCGCATCCGCCCCGGTCGGCGTCTCCTGCCAGAGGAACGCGCCCGCCGCGTCGCTCGCCAGCACGGCGTCCTCGCGCAGCATCCGCCCGGCGGCGTAGGCGGCCAGACGCGGCAGATCGTCCGCGTTGTCCGTCAGGCGGCAGACAAGCCGCAGCCGGCCGTCCACGTCCTCCGCGACGATCGTGCCGCCGTCGACGAGCAACGGCACGGCCGTCGCGCCTGTCGACGGGCGTTCGGGATAGTCGATGGCTTCCAAGAGCCGGGTGATTGCGTCGTCTGCCATGTCTTTACATGTTGTTCACGTTTCCGATCAGCGTCGTGTGGAGCGACTTGAGGATGTTCGAGATCATGTCGTAGCTCTGGTCGCGCTTGTTGGTGAGCGACTGCAGCTCGATCATCTTCTGCTGGCTGAACGAATTGAGCTCATCCATCTTCGCCTCGATCTCCGTGATGAGGTCTTCGATCTTCATGTATCTCGTTATGCCACTCATTCCCATGGTACCAGTCAGAAAATCATAATATGTAGGCTTTCCACCGTCGTAGGGAATGGTGGGACCCATGAGATCCAACGTAAGATTACGCTCTTCAGATTCCAAGTCTTTGACTAGACCTTCTTCGATTTCCGTCAGCGCTTCAATCTGGGCGCTTACCTTGTTCATATCCTCATCCATAATCTTGATGATCTGCGCTTCAAGTTCGGACGCGCGGGCGAGGCAAAGCGCCATCACCAACTGCCCGATGGAGAGTTGACGCGGACTTCCATCGGCGTTCGTCACACCCGTCACGGTATAGACGTTGGCCGTAAGGGCGGATCCGGAAACGAGATCCGGATGGTCGAACGGATCGTCGATCCGATTCATTGAAAGGTTGATTCTTTTTGTTATGAATGGTTCGGAAGCCATTGCACGTTCCTTTCCCGTTTAGAAATTGATGGCGTTTGAACTCATCGACGTCCCCAGCGCCTTGGCGATGTTGGTCGACGTCGCGTAGGCCACGTCCCGGCGATTGACGAGCGACTGCAAGTCGATCATCTCCTCCTGCTGGCTCTGCGCGAGCGCGTCCATCTTGAGCTGCAGCGCCTCCGCCGCCTGAAGGCGCTTGTCGTAGGAATCCAGCCCGTCGGGCAATTCTTCACCGCTGATGCCCATCGTCCCCGTAAGAAACGCCCGGGCATCCGTCCAATCCGCCGTGCCGTTGACGATCCGCGTCAACCAGCCGGCCGCCGCGTCGAGGTTCTGCGATCCCGCCGTCATCGCGTTCATTTTGAGAACGCTTTCCGACTCGTAGGCCGCGGCGGCGCGGATGCAGACGCTCATGACAAGCTGCGTGAACGTGAGATCCGTCCCCGCGCCGTTTGAATAGAGCGAAATCGCGTCCGCGCCCGACGGCGCGTAGCGGTTCGTTGCAATGCGGATCGTTTCGATGCTCATCACAGATTCCCGATCAAGTTCGCCCGCGTGTCGCTGACGGCGCTCATCAGCGTGGACGCGGTGGTGTACGATTCGTCGCGGCGGTCGACGAGCGACTGGAGACGCGACATGTCCGTCTGCGCCGCGTTGTTCAGGGCGTCGATTTTTGACTTCACCATCTGGATAAGGTATTCCAACTCCTGCTTTTGCACCTTGGAGGTGTCATTGGGACGCTTGATGCCCACACGTTCGCACGTGTTCCAAGTATCTGTGTTGAACGAATAGTCGCACGTATCCGTTCCCTTGGCGTCGCTCGCAAGCGTCGCCTCGGCGGCGGTCAAATCCGCAAGTGCGCTGCCGAGGTCTTCCAGAAGGGCGTTGCGGTCCTGGATGCGCGTCGTCATCGGCCCCACCTCGCCCTCCACCGCCACGGCACGCTTCTCGGCGACCGCGACCATCAGGTCCTGGAAGTCCATTAACGTGTTATCGAATTTGTAATCATAGAACTCGACACCCCACTTCTGGCTGAGGTCGACTTTTTCGTTTGTGATTGTCGCCATGTTCGTCTCTCCTTCCTGTGCCCTGTCATCCCGCCATGTTGCCGATTGTGGACTGTGCGGCGTCGTCCGCCTTGCGCACGAGTTTCGCCGCTGTCGAGAACGCGGTATCGCGTTTCGAGATGAACGACTGCAGCGCCACGGCGTCCTGCTGGAGTTCGTTGTCCTCGGTGTCCAGCGCATACTGGATGTCGTTCTGCAGACGATAGGCGTTGTCCCGCCGGACGGCGGCGACACCTTTTCCTTCATCGACGTCGACGAGCTGCAGATCGAAACCGTACTGCCTGGCGATCGTCTGCGCAGTGTAGATTTCCGCGCTCTTCTCGCTTTTGTCGTCGCTCTTCTGAGACTTCGTCGGCATCGAAGCGACGGCCTTGGCAAGCGCGGCGAGGACTTCGCCCAGGTCTTCGCACTTGCGCGTGCGCGTCCGCACGACGTCGGCGTAGGACGCGGTCGCGGCCTCGATGGCCGCCGACTCCCGGAACGCCGCCGCCGCCAGCGCGGCGGTGAAGTCCTGCCCGGCGACGCCATCCACGGTGTACGTCTTCTGGGGCACACCGTAGACGGCGCCGTTCGGAATGTCCGTGGTTGTGATGAGTGCGCTCATGCCTGTATCGCATCCCGCATGGACTGCGCCTCCGCCGATCCGACTGCGTTCATCAACTGGATGACCTGGTTCATGAGGTCGCCCGCCGCCGCGAAGAAGTCCTTCATCTGATCAAGGTTTTCCTGCGACTGCTGCTGGAGCGCACCCTGCTCTGTGGCTTTTGCCTGCTGGAGCTGGGTCACATTCTGAATGACGTTCTGGACACATGTGCCGATTGTGGTGGTCAACCCGTTGTACGCCTCGCCGCGCTGGAACGCATAACTGGCTTTCATGTACGCCGGATTCTGCGCGAGCGACTCCTGTGCTGCCGTGACACGCGCGGCGGCGTCTTTGATGTCCTGCATGTGTTCGGCGGGCAGCGTCACGCCGTCTTTCGCCAGCTCGTTTGCGGCGTAGGCGCGGGCATAGGTGAGCCTTTTCTCCGCCACCGTGACATTCTTCTTCAAGTCGGCAAGATCGACGCCGGGGTCGGCGTTCGCCAATTGGTTTTTGGCGGTGACAGCCGCGTCCTCGAATCTCTGAAGGTCGGTCTTGATCGCCGTGCGCAACTCCGTACGCGCCGCATCTACCCGATCTCCCGCAACTTGTGCGTCTGCCGGCGGCGGATTCGCTTCTTGCGCCTGTTGCCCTGCGGCTGGCATCGGTCGCGGATTCCGCGCCCCACTGAATGCAGTCGCTTTCTCGGTCGAATTTGAAAATCCCTGCTTGACATCGTTGACAACGTCGTCCCCCACCGCGTTCTCGACTTTCTGCAACTGCTTTTGGGCGGAGTCGGACGTCCCGGCGTTTTCGAGGGTCGACAGATTCTGCCGGGCGGAGGTGACGCCGCTCTCCCCCATCGCGGAAAGCTGGGTGTTGAACGCCTTGGCGGTTTTGACGAGCGATCCGGCGGAGAAACCCACCTGGATGGCGCAGCAGATCGCGCCCGCGATCATGCCCGTCAAGGCGGCCGACCGCTGCTGCCGAGCCTGCGCCAAGACGGCGTTCTGGATCTGTGCGCTCGCGGCCGAACGCAGTTCACGCGCCGCGTCACGCTGTTCCTGCGCGACTTCGACGAGGAGCGCCATCAACTTGTAGAGGTCGAACATCACCTGCGTCGAGCCGGTCGACGCATCCAGACCAGCCGTCGCGTCCGCAACCTGCTTCGACACGTCCTGCACGATTTTCTGCTGCTCGGCGTCGGTGAGCTTCAACCCGTCGCCGGCCTCAAGTTTCGCGCAGAGCGAATTGATGGCCGCCGCGTCGACATCCGCCGGGCGTTCAAGGTCGTCCGGGATGGCACTGCGGACGGACGCCACGTGCGCGGCGGCCGCCGCCGTAAGGCGGACGGAGTCCGTCGTGCCGTCCACACGGCCGGCGCGGCTCGCGCCGTCGATGGAATCGGCCGGCGGAAACGGCACGGCACCGAGAGCCGCCGTGTTGGTGTTGAGATGGATGTCCATGATACGTCGCTCCTTTCTAGGCCATGTCGCCAATGCGGTTCGCGATTTCGGCGTTCGTGTCAGTCGCGGACGCGATGATGTTCGCCACCTGCGAGACGCCGTTCTGCAACGCTTCGAGAATGGCCTGAAGTTCTTCCTGGCTTTCTTCCAGACGCTGGCGGAGAGCCGTGAGGAATTTCTCGGTTTCCGTAACCTCGGACTGGCTCATGCCCGCCTTGTAGGAGTCGTACGCGCCGATGCCGCTGGAGATGGTGGCGGCCGTGCCCAACCCCATCGCGCCAATCTGGATGAGCGGTCGCGCCGCTTCCGCCGCGCTCTGAAGGGCCTTGCCAAGGCTGCTTGCAAGCGTCGCCGTCCGAGTGCCGGCGCTGACGGCGCCCGCCCCGATCGTCGCGGCCATGATGGCGACCATGATGGCGACCTGCGCCACGATCTCCGCAACATTTTTTTTCATGCCCAGTTTCTCCAGTCCCTTGGCAACGCCCTCGGCGATCTTTTCCATCGCGCCCGTCGCGTACAGCACCTGCGCTCCCACCGCCACGCACGCACCGACGACCGCGCCGACGGCAACGCCGCCCGTCGCCAAGCACGCCACGACCGCCACGAAAACCGCCACGGCGGCCATCAGCCAGCCGAAAATGCCGTTGCGTTTGCGCGACTTCGCCGCCTTGTCCATGTCCTTCAAGGACTGTTCGATTTTCTCCGACCGGTCGGCCCGTTCACGTTCCAGCGAATCCTTCTGGACGCCAATGCGCTCCTGGGCCATCTCGGCCTGCCGCTTCTCGTTGTCGAGCATGAGGTAGGCGAGGAGTTTTTCAAGGTCGGCCTCGGCGGCTTTCGCGTCGTCGGGGTTGTCGAGCGTCGGGACGCCCGTCGCGCCCGACACCGTGCCGGATTCGGCCGTGGTGGTGCGCGACACGGCGTTCACGCTCACGTTGCGGCCGCCGAGAAGCGCGGCCACCTCTTTCACGAGTTCCGTCGATTTTTCGGACGTGCCGAGACCCTTCGCCAGCGCGGCCGTCGCATCGAGACCGGCCGGAACCTTCGTCGTCAGATTGGATGTGTCAATCGCCATGGGGTTTGTTCCTTTCTGCTCCGTGTACACACGGGTAACGGGAAGGTTACGCCGATTCGTCCATTTTTTTGAAAGCGTCCTCGCCGATCGCCTTGCGCAGTTCCGCCGCTTTCGCACGGTATTCGCGACCCGTTTCGGTTTCGGGACAGTATGCCTCCAACGCGCCGATCGCGCTCGCCGCGTTCACCTTGTCGCCCAGCGCGAGAAAGCACTCGGCGGCGTGGAACTGCGGCTTCGGATTCTTCAGGTCGAGGAACGAGGCGTAGCCATAACTCGCCACCGCGCCCGTATAGTCCTTCTGAACCTGCTGCACGGCGCCCAGACCGTACCAGAACTTCGCCGACGTATGGTCGAACAACACGAGGAACTGGAAGAGTTTCGCCGCGTCGTCATAGCGCCCTGTGCGGTAGTAGGAAAACGCGAGCGAGTAGACCGCTTCCAGTTCGGCGTTGCTGACGCCCTTGACTTCTTTCAGCGTTGCACCTTGGGCCAATTTCCGGGCTGCTTCGGCAATTCTCTCTTCTGTGATTTTTTCCATCGCTTCTCTCCTGTTGTGTCAGACGTTTTCGATTCTGTTTTCGACAATGGTTTCCGTCAAATCGCGCGCGATCCGGTCGAGCGCGTCGTGGATGGCGGCGAATGGATTGTCCGCCGCCTTCCGTTCCTTCTTTTCCGTTTCGGCGGGGCGTTCGGCCTTCTCCGCGTCGACCATCGTCCCCAGTTCGTCGGCGATCGTCTTGAGCGTGTTCACGCCAATGGACTTCACCAACGCCGAGATCTCGCCATGGACGGACGCGATCTCGTTCTTCGTCTTGCCGATTTTCTCCTGCGTATCGGCCAGCGCGGCTTCTTTCGCTTCGAGTTCGGCGCGCGCCGCCTTCAGCTCCTCGACGAGTTCGTTGTGCTCCACGCCGTCCTGCTGCGCCTGCTCGACCTGCTTTTCCAATGCGTCGATCTTCGTCTGCAAAATCAGGGCGGCGGCCTTGTCCCCTGCGTACGACGCTTCGAGGGTGGACAGCGATGCGTCTAATGCGTCCAGCGTTTCCACCAGCGCGAGGCCGGCCTCCAGTTCCTGCTGCTGCGCGGTTGTCAGCGAATCGCGAATGGCCGTGAGCGACGAGACGAGAAGCGAGAGTTTCGTCTTTTCGTTTTCGTTCCGAATCCGCGCCACCAAGGCCTCAAGGTCGGTCATGCGACCATCCGTCACGGTGACGGCGGAACCGCCCAGCAGAGAGGCCAGCCGGGCGGCCGTCCGTTCAGCGGACAAGGGATCGGATGCCGTCTGGGCAACGGAAGCGGAGAGTCGGGAAGGGTCGAATTGAATACTCATGATGTCTAATCTCCTTTCCCTGTATACACCTCAGATTTGAAAAGGTTTCATCATCAGACCGAATTTCATCCGGCGATGGGCGAGGTCGTCCGCCGCGTCGTCAATCGACTGCGGGGCGACGTCTTCCCGCCGCGCGTCGGCAACCGGCTTCGGGGCGCCAACCTCCTGCCCCGCGTCGACGTCCGGCGCCATCACGTCCGCCACGGTTCGCGGATCGATTCCCAGACGCGCCAGTTCGCGGTTCATCGCGACGCGCTGTTCGTCCGAAAGACGAATGCTCATCACTTGTTCGCGCGTCAGCCCCTGCGCTTCCAGCGCCCGGTCTGTTTCGCGAATGCGCAACTCCACCTGGTCGACCAGGCGGTTCGATTCCGCAATCGTGCGGCGGATGCGGGCCAGATAGGCCTCCGTGTCATGACTTTTCGTGTTGTCCATACGTGTGGCGGATTTGAAGTTCCAACCCATCCAAAGACCTCTTCCACTACGGGAAGCGCCCTTCCCGCCGTGAAACTCGCGCCTAGTATAACATTTTTTCGTCAAGTTGGATAATTTAGACGCTGTAAAAGGATGAAAAAACGCCCCCGGGAGAATCCGGAGGCGTCCTGCTAGGAAATCGCGAAGTAAAACGATCGCTTACTTCCAACCCTTCTTCTGGACGATTTCACCAACCTTCTTGCACAACGGGCAGTTCTCGATCACCTTGTTGCGCGCGAGAACGTCGAGCGAACGCTTGACGGACATGATTTCACCCTTCGCCTTGTCCAGCGCGACATCGTCCATCGCGTTCAACTTCGCCAGATAACCGCCGACAATCTTCTTGCAAGCGGACATGAACGGCTCGTCCTTCGAATAGGACATCACTTCAAGCATCTGGTTGACCGTACCGGCATCGCACTTGGCGACGTCGATCTTCGCTATCAGCTTCTGCGCCGTCTCGCGACGGAGCGCCATCACGTCCGCTTCCTTGCCCGCCAACACGGAATGCGTCGTGTTGTCCCAGCGCGACGGAATCTCGCGGATCCAGATGTTGCGGAAGTGCACAGGGCAGCCGTGATCCTGGAACTGCAACCGGCCCTTCGGCGCGTGCGGCGCCAGCGGACGGCGGCGGCAGTGTGTCGTCAACCCTTCCATCTCCCAGTGATCCTGCACGAGGACACCGTTGAAGAAGACCGTCACGCTGCCCGGATGAAGCAGCTTGTTGCCGTCCCACTTCGGCTGGTGGAACACGATGTCGTACACCTGCCACTCGCCCGGCTTGCGCGACGGGTTGACCATCGGCGGATTTTCGGCGTAGACCGCGCCGGCCTGGCCGTCCGCGTAGTTCGGGTTCTTCATGTCCGCCGGATTCGTGCCATAGGACTCAAGAACCTGAATCTCGTAGTTGCCCATGATGAACACGCCGGAATTGCCGTGCATCTGCGCCCCGTTCTTCGGCACAAGGCCGAGGTCGGCTTCATGGCGGTATTCCAAGTGCAACTGGCAGTCACCGAACGCCTCGCGCGTGTAGACGTCGCCGCCGTTCTTCCAACCCGGCACGCAGTAGAAATCACCGTCGCCGTATTTCCACTGGGACGGATTTCCCTTCGCGTCGCACCAGTTCTTCTCGAAGCTGGCTTTCGTGCCGTCGAACAGCACCACGGCGTCGCTCGGCGGCTGGCCCAACTGGGCGCCAGGCGTCACCTTGACGGGGTTCGGACGGTTCATGTCATGCACCGACCAGGCGTGCTTGGCATCCGGCGTATCGCCGTACAACCCCGCGAACACGGACGTCGCCGCACCCATCGCGGCAACGGCAACCAACATCTTCTTCATGTATCGTCTCCTTGTTTCTTTTTTAATACGTTTCAGTTACGTTCGACAAATCGTTTGTTCAAATCAAATGGCCCATCTTGTCCTTCTTCGTCTCCAAATACCGCTTGTCGTATGCATTGGGCGGCACGATGATCGGCACACGCTCGACGATTTCAATGCCGTACCCCGCCAGCCCCTTGATTTTGCAGGGGTTGTTCGTGAGAAGGCGGATTTGCGAAAGGCCGAGATCGACGAGAATCTGCGCACCCACACCATAATCGCGGAGATCGGGCGCGAAGCCCAGCTTGACGTTCGCCTCGACGGTGTCCAGCCCCTTCTCCTGCCACTTGTAGGCGTGGAGCTTGTTCGCCAGACCGATGCCGCGCCCTTCCTGGCGCATGTACAGCACCAGACCGCGCCCGGCCTGTTCGATCATCTGCATGGCCCGATGGAGCTGATGCCCGCAGTCGCAACGCTCGGACGCGAACACATCGCCGGTGAAGCACTCTGAATGGACGCGCACGAGCGGCGGTTCCGCGCCGCGCAGATCGCCCTTGATGAGCGCCAGATGTTCCAGGTTGTCGGGACAGCTGCGGTACATGCGGAGACGGAAGTGCCCGTAGTCGGTCGGCAGATCGACATCCTCCACGCATTCGATCAGCTTCTCCGTTCTGCGCCGGTAGGCAATCAGGTCGGCAATCGAAAGGTACTTCAGATGGTGCTTCTGGACGAACGCCTCGTGATCCGGCCGCCGCGCCATCCGCCCGTCGTCCCGCATGATCTCGCAGCAGAGGCCGACTTCCTTCAGACCCGCAAGGCGGCACAAGTCCACCGTCGCCTCCGTGTGCCCGGCGCGTTTCAACACGCCGCCCGCACGCGCCTGCAGGGGGAACATATGGCCGGGCCGGCGAAAGTCCTCCGGCTTCACGCCGTCGCGAACACAGGCGAGCGCGGTGGCCGACCGCTCCTCGGCGGAAATGCCCGTCGTCGTCTCAACCGCGTCGATCGACACGGTGAACGCCGTCTGATGGTTGTCCGTGTTGTGGGCGACCATCTGCGGCAGATCGAGCTTCTCGCACCACGCCCGGCTCATCGGCATGCAGATCAGCCCCTTGGCGTAGGTGGCCATGAAATTGACGTTTTCCGTCGTGGCGAATTCCGCCGCGCAGACACAATCGCCCTCGTTTTCACGGTCTTCGTCGTCCGTCACGACGATGATTTCACCCCGGCGCAACGCCGCCAGGCAATCTTCAACAGAATCGAAGTTCATATTTCAATCATTTTCTCTTCTTCATCGCCTTCAGCAAAGCAGCTTCGGCCGCCCGCGCCTCCGGATCCGCCGCGAGTTTCTTGAAGTCGTCGACGTATTGTTCCTTCTCCGATGGCCAACTCTGACAGAACCAGCGAATGTCGCGCAGAGCCGTGCCCTTGTCGCCCACTTCCAGACATTCCTTGATTTCGTCTTGCAGATTCTTCTTCGCCTTCTCCACGGCATCCAGCACCGCCTGTGCCTCCTCCACCTCGGCGGGCTTCTTGCTCTTCAAGGCCGTCCGCACGGACGCCAGCGCGGCGCCCTCCGCCTTCTTGCCCATGACGAGCGTCTTCTGGAGGCTCTTGAACTTTTTGAGCGGGACCCCGCCGAGTATCTGCCCGACGACCGGCAAGTCCGTCAAGACTTCCACCATCGCCACGACGGCGTCGTTCTTGTCGTTCCCCGCATAGCGCACCGTCCGCGTCGGATCGACCACATAGTAGAACGGCAGTTTGGCGTTGCCCGGCGCATCGGAGAACTCCGCGCCTTGATAGACCGGACACTTCGCGCTGAAGAACTTGGGCGCGGCCGCCTTCATCTCGTCCATCGTCGCCGACGAACGGCAGGACGCGACGATTTCCACGGGATGCCCGCTGTTCTTCTGTCCGATCACATTCTTCTGGACGAACAGAAGATCCTCGGCCGCCGATGCGGAGTTGACGTCCCAGTCCACCACGAACACGACCTTGCGCCGTAAATCGGCCGCCGTCATCTTGCGCCCGAAAATCCAATTGGCCTCCTCAAGCCCCTTCCATTCCCCCGCCCAAACGGCGCCAACGGCGAACAGGGCAAGCGCATATGCGAACTTCTTCATTTGATCTCCTTTTCATACGGAATCGGAATCTGGTACGTCTTGGCGAACGTCCGCATCGTTCGCATCAAACCGACGTCGGGCTTCTTCGTATAGGCGGCGATCAGCTCGTGCATCCGGCACTGCGCCCAATCGGTCTTGATCTGCTCCGTACCCGGTGCCGCTTTGCCAAACGGAATGCGGAACATGCTCTCGTAGGCATCCGCCCCGTTCAGTCCGCGTAGAACAAACACCGCCTCCGTCTGGTCGACCGGACACGACCCGTAGATGTCGACCGGCGCATCCATGCAGAGATTCGTGACGCGGCGCGGATAAACCTCCGCATGGGAGGAGGACGAGAAGAGCACGGAGATGTCCGTCAACACGGGCCGCTCGAACATCTTGGCGAGTTCGGGGATGCCCGCACCCGCCCCGCCGCGCGTATAGCCCTCGTAAAGCGACCAACCGCCCCGGCTGCCGCGCGTCACCATGTCCATCAAATAGGCGTTCGCCTGGCTTTTCACGCCGTACATATAAATCGACACCAGCCCGTCGTTCAACTCCGCAAAGCGCGTGATGATCTCGGCGGAACGGGTCAGACCACTCGTCGCGTCACCGTCCGTCACGACGAACGCGACAACGGGCCGCGCCGGATCGCGCGGCATCGCCAACACACCGCGCAACGTGCGGAAAACGTCGGTCTGCCCATGCGCCGTGAGTGCCGCCATCCAATCGTCCGCCGCTTCGAGGGACTGCGCCGAAACATCCTTCCACGCCACGTCCGAAAACGCAAACGTGAACTTGTCGCGAAACGCCACGACGTTGAAACGGTCGCCCGTGTTCAACCGCCGCAACGCGGCCGAAACGGCCTTGCGGCACGACTTCAGGCGCGGATTGCCGATCGATCCCGACGCATCCAGCAGGAAAACAAGATCCTTTGAAACGACGGGCAGTGGATTCTGGGCTTTCGACTTAACGCGCACACGAAAATACTTGCGCTTCGTCAGAACCCAGTCCGTCCACGCCGTCAACTCCAGCTGCACATTCGCATCGAACGGCCGACTGTCGCGCACGTTTTCGTCGCGCAACGTCCGCACGGCTTTCTTTTCGGCCTCAACGACCTTCTCATCGACGTGCAAGGTCGCGGGCGGCGGCGGAACGGCCTTCGCCTTCTCGGCGGCGCTCGGCCCGGCGGCCGTACGCGCGTTCGTGCGCCGTTCCGCGTCTGGCAGAATCGTCGGCGCGGGCGGCTGACCAATCGGCGAACCGCCAATACCCAGGCCGGCCGCGTTCGGCAGATCCACGGGCGGCGGTACGGGCGCGGGCGCGGCAAACGCGGCAGCTCCGCCGCCACCGTTCGCGCCCGTCGACGTTGAGGCTTTCAATCCGCCCGTCAACGCGACGGGCTTCGGCGCGGCGGCCGCAACGGATTCGGGCAAGGGCAGATCGACGGCGGGCGTGATGTCGGCCGCCCGGCTCGTACGTGCGACGCGCGGAATGACGAGACGCGGCAACGCGGCTTGTTCGTCGGGCACCGTCGGCGTCGTGATTTCGGCAATCTGCTGGCGCGGCTGCCACTGCGCCACCTCGACCGGCGCCGGTTCGGGCAGGGGCGTCGACGCGGACGGCGGCTCGAACGGCGTGTCGGGAAGATTGGGCGCCGGGACGTGTTCGACCGTACCGGCCAGACGCTCCACGCGTTCTTCCGGCTGCTCCGTGTCGGGCGCGGCCGCTGGTGGCGGCGTCTCGACATCAAGCATTTTCGCCAATGGATCTTCGGACAACGTCTCCACGTGCATCGTCGGCAGGTCTTTCGTCCACTTCCGATCACTCGGCATCGGACCCGACAGCGGCGCGAACGCACAGTCCGACAACGACGTCATCAGTCCCAGATGGACGCCGAGGGAGACGACCAAAACAATCGCCAACAGCGTCAGCCGCCGTTCGCGCGAATCCGAGGCGTCGTCGACCTGTTCCAAATCCCGTTCAAGATCCATTCGTCCCGTCTCCCGTGTCACTTCGTCGTAGCGTCCGGATACCGCTTCTTCAACTCGTCGAGCAGTTCCGCCGCTTCTTTCGCCTTGCCCTGTTCCTTCAAAATCGCCGCCGCGCGCGCCAATGCGCGCGGAACGATGTCCGCATCGTCGAACAACGTCCCGACCAGCAGATGGTAGCCGAGCGCCGCCGCCGAATCGCCGCGTTCCTCCTCATTACGCGCAAGCGCCGCGTAGGCCTGGGCGCGATAGGCCAGCTGTTCGGTGGATTTCGCACGTTCCACGGCATCGGCCAAATGCGCCTTCGCCTCGTCGAACAACCCCTTCTGGCTTTCAATCTTCCCGAGTGCCAGCGCGGCTTTCGTGCCGGCAACGGTTCGTGCGCCCGTTTTGAGCGCCCGCGCGTAGGCCGCCGCCGCTGCGTCGGTTTCGCCCAAACTCTCCGCCGCTTCGCCGGCGAGCGTCGCGCCCGTCTGGTTCCACGCCGGGCTGACGTTCCGGTTCTCGATGACCTTCGCGGCGGCCGCCGCCAACGCGCCGTTCGTCGTCTCCAACAAACTCTCCGCCACCCAAGCAAGCGTTTCGGGGGGCAGACGATCCACCGCTTTCGTTTCCAGCAGACCCGCGAACATCTGCGCCGATTCAGCCGTCCGCCCACGCCGTTGCAGCACGGCGGCCAGTTCCAGACGGATTTCGCGGTCGAACTCGGCCGTCGGCCGGGCGGCCAGGGCATCGCGGAAATGACGCTCGGCCTCGGGGTCGTCGTCAATCCCCTTCGCCGCCACGCCCCACCAGTAGGACGCCTCGGCCACGCGCCCCGACTGCGGGAAGCGACGCGCACGTTCTGCCAGCGTCCGCTCGGCCGTGCGGTACTCCTTGGCGCGAATCTCCTCCATCGCCCGCGCGTAGAGGGCGTCGGCGGCCAACGGCGAATCGGGGTAGCGCGCCAGCAGTTCCGTCCAGTCATTCCGCGCCAAATCGGAACGTCCCCGCTTGATTTCGTCCATGCCCGCCTGATAGAGGGACTGGGCGGCGGACGGGCTGTCCGGCCAATGCGCGACGAGGTGGCGGTGCAACGCGGCCGCGCTCTTCCACTGCCCTTCCTGCTCCTTCAACCAGGCCAGACGTTGCGTGGCGTTCATCGCGTACGGACTGTTCGTCATCTTGGCAATGAGCGCGGCGTACTGGATCGCTTGTGGATAGTTCGTGACGGCGACAGCGGCTTCGTAGCCGAGATTCAGAATGCGGTCGGCCGACTTGTCCGTCAACGCCGGCGGATGACGCGCGAGTTCGTCCAGCACGGCGGCAGAATCGCCGAGGGCGGAAAGGACGAGCAAACGTTCGTGCCGGGCGGCCGCCGCATGACGCCCGTTTGGATACTGCCGCAAATAGTCGCCATAAGCCGAACGCGCGTCCGACTGCCGCTCCAACGCCCGAAGCGACGCCGCCGTCAGATACGCGGCGTCCTCGTTCCCCTGCGCTTTCAGTTCGGACGCCAGACGCAACGCCTCGCCGTACTGCCGCGACAGGAAATTCGCCCAACAGGCGTAGACGCGCGATTCGGCGGTGTACGCGCCGTCCGCGAAATCATCCGCCAACCGACGAAATCCCGCGACCGCCTCGGCGTAGTGGCCGTCGCGGTAGTTCAACATCGCCGAAAAGAAGACGGCCTGTTCGACGAGCACGGTGTCGCCCCCCTTCGCCAAGTCTGCGTAAATCCGCTGCGCCCACGTATGGTTGACGACGGCGGGCGAGGCGGCCAGCAACGCGGCCGTGCGCAGATGCGCATACGTCGCGAGGTCGTTTGTAGGGGAAACGCGCGCGGCCCGCTGGTAGAAGTTGACGGCCGCATCCGTATCCCCATCCTTCTCGCTGAACTCGCCCAGACGATAGAGCGCCGTAGCCCGTACCGGGCCGGGGACTTCCGCGCGGTCGAGCGCCAGCAAATCCGTCGTCCGCCGCCGCGCATCCGCCTGCAACGAAGCGCGTTCAAGCCGCGCGTAGTCGACGTAGCGGGACGCAGGATGATCTTTGATCAACGCGGTGAACGCCGCCGCCGCATCGGCCGTCTTCGGCGGCGTCAGGCGACGATAGGCCATGCCCAGACGGTAGAGAATCTCGTCCTGCGGCACGTCCTTTGCATGGCGGATGGCCTCGTACTCGACGAGGGCTTCCTTTACGAGGCCGCGTTTCGCGAGCTGGTTGGCCAACGCCAGACGGTCCGCCGGAAGTGCGGACGACAACTGGGCCGCCGCAGACGCGACGGCCAAAGAGAACAGACCGATACAGAGACGCTTGAACATTTCGCAACATTTTATCACAAACCACCTTGACTTGCACGGGCGGATGCGATAATATACGCGGCGTTCCTCAGGACACTGGGGGTGATCCGGTTTCGACGAGATACGTTGAGGTCAGATTGCGCGTCGAGGATTCTCGTTGGCCTCGTTAAAAAACGGGAAAAACTGTAATTGCGAACAACGATTACGCTCTCGCGGCTTAAACTTTAGCCGCATGTCGCCCGGCCGACGCCTGCTGAGCCGCCGCGGCATCATCTAGCAGGACTTGACGGAAAGCGCTCCGCTTGCGCGTTCCGCCCACGTACAACCGAGCGGTTGGTTCGGGATAAGCCCGCCTGTCGGCATACCTGAAGCGAGAGCAAAGGCCGGCTACACGCGTAGAAGTTTGGTTGATTCTATTTCGGACAGGGGTTCGACTCCCCTCACCTCCACCAAAATAGGAAGGAGCGATGCAAGGGAAAAGTCGTATGGGCGAGAATAAGCGCGTTTCCGTTGGTGGGATGTCTCTCGCCAGTCCGTTCCCATGTTACCGACAATGGGGCGTGGGTGCGCCGTCACGTCGCACACCTTCTACATCATGCTGAGGTGACGCCGTGCCGACGGGAATCTGGACATCCTTTCTGCTCGTACTCGCCGGCATGGCGACCGCCGCATGGCTTGTCGCGCGTGTGCACGAGGGCGGCGTCCGCCCCGTGCGCGGCCTCGGGGCGTTCTTCGGGAAGCAGCCGAAGGCCGGCCGAGTGCTGCTCGGCACGTTCTTCCTCGTCCTGTGGATTGTAGCAGGCAGCAAGCCCGACGGCGGGGCGGGACGCCCCGCCCTACCGGATGCCAATTCGGTAGGGCGCGACGTCCCCGTCGCGCCGCGCCTGTGGCCGTTCAAGGCGACGCTCGGC